>JAOUGY010000227.1 GCA_029865445.1 Acidimicrobiia bacterium
GACCCCCGACACGACATACCCGTTTTTCCAGAATGGGCGGATCCGGCGTTCAGGAAGATCCATTGCGGACCGTACCGATTCAGGGCCGCCGCCCCTCGGGCGATAGAGAACTTCCTGGACGTGGCGCATTTCCCGTTCGTGCACGAGGGCTACCTGGGCGATCCCGCGCATGCCGAGATCTCCGACTACGAGGTCACGACCGATGCCCACGGGATAACGGCTGATGGCATCACGGTGTGGCAGCCGAACCCGGACGGGACCGGTGTCGGCAAACCGGTCACCTACACCTACAAGATCTGGCGACCGCTCACGGTCTACTTCCGGAAGCAAGCGGACCAGGTGTTCGCCATCTACTTCACCGTCACTCCGATCGACGAGACCGAATCGATCGGCTGGATGTGCGAAACGCTCAACTACGCCCACGACGTGCCCGACGCCGATCTCCGGGCGTTTCAGGATGAGGTCACAGCTCAGGACGTGCCGATTGTCGAAGGCCAGCGACCGGAGCTGTTACCGCTCGACCTGCAAGCCGAGCTGCATCTGAAATCGGACAAGACTTCGATCGCCTACCGGCGTTGGCTGAACGAGCTGGGACTCACCTTCGGGACGTCGTGACCGGGTCGATCCAAACGGTTTTTCGCCCGTAGGCCTCGGCTGATGATCTGACCACCGCATCATCACGAACGCGCGGATTCCGAACTCCGTCTGGGATCGGCGAGAATGAAAAGTGCGACGACCAAAGGAGACGCAACCATGGCACTCGACTCAACCGCATCGACTCATTGGGAAGGCGACCTCTTCACCGGCGCCGGTACGACGACACTGACGTCGGGAGCGGCGGATCCGCTCGCCGTCGACTGGAAGGCGCGCTCGGAGGAGAGCGGCGGCAAGACGAGTCCCGAAGAACTCATCGCCGCCGCCCACGCCTCGTGTTTCTGCATGGCCCTTTCGAACGGCCTCGCCAAAGGCGGTACCCCGCCGGCCAGCCTCGATGTGTCGGCAACTGCAACGTTCGTCCCAGGCACCGGAATCACCGGAATCGTGCTCCGCTTGAGCGGCGACGTTCCAGGTCTCAGTATCGAGGACTTCCGGGCCGCAGCCCTCGCCGCCAAGGAAGGCTGTCCCGTTTCGAAGGCACTCGCAGGCAACGTCGAGGTCACGCTCGAGTTCGTCTGATCGGTCTTGGCCCGCCGTGGCAGCGGCGGGCCAAGCACCACACGGTCCGACCTTTGCCATGCGGCGTGGCATCATCGCTAGGTGATCAGTCCCGCACAGCCGACGTCACGAGCAGTCGAGCGGCTCCTCACCTCCTTCATCGCCGCCACCCTGCTCGCCCTCACCCAGCTCTTTGTCTTTCCCGACCAAACCTCCATATCGTTTGCCTGGACGATCAACCCCGAACTCTCTGCCGCGTTCATGGGCGCCGGATTCGGCGCAGGGTTCATCCTCGTTCTCAGGGTCCGGGACCGGCCACACTGGGCAGAGGTGCGCCTGTCCTATGCCACGATCCTGGCCTTCACGATTGTGACGCTCGGAGTGACGCTGGCCCACCTCGACAGCTTCCACTTCGATGCCGGCGGGTGGGCGGAGGTAGCGGCGTGGATCTGGTTGGCCGTGTATGTGACAGCCCCCATCGCAATGACGATCGTTGGCAGGCGCCAGCTGGCAGCGCCGGGTGTCGACCCACCGATCAGGCATCCGATGCCCGCGTGGCTCCGGAGCCTGCTGCTCCTGGAGTCGGCTGTCATGGTCGGATACGGTATCGCCTTGCTCATTGCACCATCCGGGATGCCGTGGCCGTGGCCCCTCACACCCTTGGTAGGGCGGGCCATCGCCGCCTGGCTCATTCCACTCGGGATTGCGGCATGGGGAGCCAGGAGAGAGCTCGACCTCGCCCGCCTCAAGGAACCTGCCCTGGCGTTCGTGGTCTTCGCTGCCCTGGCGCTGGTGGCGATCGGGCGGTTTTCCGATCAGATGGATTGGGCTTCGCCCTCCGCCTACATCCTGGTTCTGTGGTTGCTGGTGCTGGCGGCCACGGGGATCAGGGGCGTGTTGCCCGGCGGTCGCGAGCCGCGGAGGCCCGCATCGCCGATCCCGTCACCACCGCCCTCATAGATGTCGAAAATGCGGCCACTCGACCGTCGACGTACCAAGACCGCATCTCGGATAGGAGCAGCATGGGAGAGCAGGGAGCCAAACTGACCGAGGCGGGCCGATTGGTGGCCGAAGCACTGGTAGACGACCTCGCCCCGCTTGGGCCGGTGGCGGCCAAGAAGATGTTCGGCGGTCATGGGGTCTTCTGCGATGGAACGATGTTTGCAATCGTGGACTCGGCCGGCACCGTGTTCCTTCGGGACGATCCTGATTCCGCCGGCGACTCCGAGGCGGCCGGCGCCGAGCGGCACTCCAAGATGCCTTACTGGACGATTCCACCCGAGACCGATTTGCTCGTGGCTGCCACGCGGGCGCTGGATGTTGCTCTCGCAGCAAAGCGCTGACCCCGCCGAGGTCCGGGGCTGTCTTCAGGCGAGGGACCTGGCCAAAGAAGCACCATCGTCATAGGCCTCCTCCAGAAGAGGAATGGCGATCTCATCCGATACGGAAAAGGCCTCGCCGATTCGGGCCACGGTCAGTTCGATCACCGATGCCCGATCCACCGGGGTGGCAAGCGTGCTGACCGCTCGCACCACCGGGTAGTCCGGATCGTCGCGTTGGGGATCCTCCACCACCGCATCCCGCAGGCTGGCCGGGAACCGCCATTCGTCGAACAGGATGCCGGCTGCGGAGGCGTGGGTCCAGCCGTGCGTTTCGAATTCGACGACGGAAAGGTCACCCCCATCGGTCAACCACGAGCGCAGCGTGTCCGCGTACCCCGGAACCTGCGTGGCGAGGATCGGAACGGCAATGTCCTCGAGCAGGGCAGCGGTGAAGTTCTCGCTCGACCGTGAACGATCGACAATCCGGGACAGGGACGATGCAGCCGATGCCCGCCAGGCCGCGATGCTCCAGAAGCGCCTGAGATCGAAGGTCCGGGCCGTGGCCGCCGACACCACGCTGCTTGCGGCAGCGGAGATGAGCATCGACTCGACGTGGTTGCGTCCGAACATGGTGACTGCCTGATGAACGGTGACAATGGGATTCCGCGGTGCGTACGCGGCCGAATTCACCACCGACAGCATGCGAGCCGTCAAGCCGGGGTCCTTCGAGATGACTGAGGCGACAGAGGCCAGATCGCAGTCCGGTGACGTGACCTGATCGATGGCCGCCGTCACCACCGCAGGGATCGTCGGGAGATCGGCCTTCATGAGGGTGCGGCGTAGCGCATCGCCGGCGTCGGGTTTCGCCCGTCGGAGTCCCGCCATCGCTCTCATCCCGCTCTCGTTCCCATCTTGGTGGCGAAGATGCTCAGCATCCCTCCCAGCATGACGTGGCCGGCCACCACCTCGACCATCGCCAGGAGCTGACCCGGCATCGAGGCAGGGAGTACGTCCCCATATCCAAGTGTGGTCAAAGTGACGACGCTGTAGTAGAGCGGCGAGAGCGGCGTCTCGTACGCTCCGTAGTCGATGGCCACGTGCGTGTAGGCGTAGGCGAAGGCGACCGCCAGGAGCGCCGTCCACAATCCCCACCGGACAAAACTCCGACCGCAATCCGATGTGAGCCACCACACCTTGTAGATCGCGGCCGACAGCTTGCTTCGAGTCCGGAACTCGTAGAGGTAGTTCTGGTCCATGATCGTCCGGCGCAACAGGTAGGCGCTGGCAAAGTCAACATCGACGATGTCGACGCCGATCCAATCGGCCGATTCGAAGCCGGTGACCGCCTTCACGCGTGTTCGGGTCATGTCGACGTCGCGGAAGACAGTGGAACCGACATGGGACCGAGTGAGATCCGCATCCGTGAGATCGGAGCGAGAGAGGTCTGCCCGCTCGAGGTTTGCCTCTCGAAGACGAGCACCGGCGAGTCTGGACGCCCGGACGTCCGCTCCCGAGAGGTCGGCGTGCGCAAAGGTGGCGTTTTCGAGATGCGCCCCGAACAACGAGACTTCGATCATCGTCGCCTGCCCGAACACCGCCCCTTCTGCTGACACGTCGGACATGTCCGCACCCGAGAAGTCGGCACCGATGGCTTGGGCCTGATCGAGCCTGGCGCGTGCAAGGTGGGCATTGACGAACGAGCAGCCGAGGAGACGGGCGCCGGTCAGATCGGCGCCGGTCAGATCTACACCCGCCAGATCGCGGCCCGACAGGTCGACGCCCGCGAGGTCGGCGCCCGGCTCGAGCGCCACATCGTCCAGGGTTGTCATTGCGGGAAAGTCGTTGTCGTGCATCGGAGGGTGCCCTTGTGCGGGCACAGATCCTGTCGGCAGTTCCGAGACCGGCTTGAGGACTGCAGCGCCTGATCGATGCGTCGTGACTCGGCCGCCAAGGCCCAGATTTCAGCGGTTCTCGCCGGGAAGCCAGCTCGGAGACGACGAACCCAGAGGCTGGGGTGGACCACCCCACACACCTCCCACCGACAGGGGAGCCCGGATCATCCCGAACGGTGAGTCGATCTCCCCCAGTGCGCTTGGTGAAACGGAGGGTTTGGCGGGGGTGAACGGCCGCGGCTCGGCAAGGCCCACCAGCCAGTTGCGTGTGCGAAGGAGCGAGAGCCTTGCGAGCCAGGTGCCACCCACCTGAGCTTGGTGTTCGACAAGGCGGCGGGCGACGAAAGCCGCGAGATATCCCGTGCAGTAGTCGAGGGCCTGCACGGGCAACGGTGTGGGCTGATCAGAGCCGGACATGTCGCGGCCCTCGGCCACGATTCCGGTCGTGGTCTGGACGATCGAGTCGTATCCGCGCCGACCCGCCCATGGTCCGACCCAGTCGAACGCGCTGATCTGGACGACGACGGTACCCGGCGCGCATGCTTCCGGTGTGAACCCGAATCTTGCGAACGAGCCAGGTCGAAAGGCATCGATCCACACGTCACAGGTGTCCAGCAGAGCGGCGTAGGTCTCGCTCTTCGACCGTAGGTCGACGAACGCGTTCCTCTTGCCGAAGCCGGTGGCGATCACGCCGACCTCGATACTGGGCAGGTGGGCGGCTCCGACTCTGAGCACATCGGCGCCATGGGCGGCGAGGGCCATGCCGGCCACCGGCCCCGCGAGGACGCGGGAACAGTCGAGGACCCGCAGCATCCGCTCGCGCGGACGGGGCTCGCCATCGCCGATCCTGATGACACCGATCAGCGGGAGGGACGCCGTGGCCACGGCGTGAGGATGTGCGTCCCATTCGGTTCGGGACCGCATACGAGCGGGGATCATCCCATCGGCGATCAATGCCATCTCCAGGTCCGCCGGGTCCCACCGGAGCACGGCCTCCTGGACGGATGCCCGATCCGGCTCGCACCGGAGACGCTGGACCACCCCGGCGGCGTGATGGGGGAAGTTGCAGTGGAGTTGCAGGTAGCCACCGTCGGAGGTCAGGTAGTAGCCGGACAGGTCGGCCCACACCGGGAGGGGATGGCCGTCCACATGTACGTGTGTCGAGAAGGCGGCAACGACACGGTCACGATCGAGCTTGGTGACTCCCGCCGCGAGGTTGGAGAGTCCCGCAGCAGCGAAGGCGGCGGTGTCGATGTCGAATGCCGCCTCGAAACCGGCGGATCCCTCGAGGTCCAGACTGTCGACGTCGAGCGACGCACCCGGGACAGTGTCGGCGACCGCTCTCATTGCCTGGTGCACGTGCCCCACGATGACGCCACGCTAATGCGCGCGCCTGCACACGGCTGGGACGGGGCGTGGGCGATGGGTCGGACCCACCGCCCACAACCGCGTCACGGCAGATCGATCGGACGCATCACCCGGTTGACGACGTGGACGACACCGTTGGAAGCCTCGATGTCGAGGGCGGACAGCTTCAGCTTGGCGTTGAGATCATCTGGATCCTGGTCCCGGAGGAACACGGCCTTGAGATCACCATCCTCGTGGTACTGGATGAACACCTGGAAGGTCGGGCCGGCAAGCGTCGGAACGTGGGCACGGTCGAGACCTGGCACCACGTCGCTCGAGTAGACGCTCCCATCAACCACGTGGTACAGCAGCACCGTTGTCAGCGTCTCGACTCCGACCGTCTCGACCAGCCACGTTGCGACCTCGGCCTCGGACGCCTTCCACGGTCCACCGAGGTCACGCGCCAGCCGGCGGAATCCCCAGTCTGTGGGAGCGAAGACGGTCACGTCGGTGTCCGGCGAGGCGAGCGTCTCTGCGAG
>JAOUGY010000228.1 GCA_029865445.1 Acidimicrobiia bacterium
TCGGCCCTCGACCCACTCATCCGGCGAGACATGCAAGACGAGCTGATCCGCCTCCAAAGAGAGATGCAGCGCACGATCGTCTTCATCACCCACGACTTCGCCGAGGCCATCAAGCTGGGCGACCGGATCGCCATCATGAAGGACGGAGTGTTCGACCAGATCGGGACCGCCGCCGAGCTGATCACCAACCCGGCGACCGATTACGTCCGCGAGTTCACGAAGGACATCCCCAAGGCCAAAGTCCTCACGGCCGCTGACGTCATGCATCCGGGGGGTGAAGAACAGGGCTGGAAGGCGGTTCAGACGACCGACACGGTCGAAAGCCTGGTACCGGCACTGCTCGACGATCCGCGTCCGCTGACCGTGGTCGACGGGTCGGGGCGCGCCGTCGGGCTCGTCGACCGCTCCGCCGTGTCGACGCTCCTCGACGCATGACCGCCGCCGCGCCAGCAGTGCCGGCGGCGACCACGGATCGCTCTCGAAGCTGGATCCCATGGGCGGTTCTCATCGGTGGCATCGTCGTCCTCCAGGTCCTCTTCCGAGCCGCCGACTCGTTCCCGGCACCGCTCGATACGTTCTTCTCCGATCCTCTCGACCGAGCGGGTACGTGGCTACGCGAGAACCGCCGAAGCCATTGGCTGTTCGTGGGCTTCTTCACGCCGATCACCAACGTGGTACGCGGTGGAATCGACGGGCTCAACGCCTTCCTCCAATGGCTCCCGTGGTACGTCGTCATCGGTCTCGCCGCCCTCGTTCCCCTGCGGGTGAAACAGTCCCGACAAGCCCTGGTCATCGCCGGGGTGCTGTTGTATGCGGGCCTGTTCGGGTTGTGGGAACCCACGATGGAGACGCTGGCACTCATGGGGACGGCGGTGCTGCTGGCGGTGATCCTGGGTGTACCGCTGGGCATCCTCAACGCCCTCAAGCCGCGGGTGGAACAACTCACTCGGCCGCTCCTCGACGCCATGCAGACGATCCCCGCCTTCGTCTACTTCCTGCCCCTCATCGGTTTCTTCGGCATCGGTGACGTCAACGCCGCGGTGGCCACTGTGATCTACGCCCTCCCACCAGTCGTCCGGCTCACCACGCTGGGCATCCGTCAGGTTCCCGAACAGACGGTGGAGGCCTCGAAACTCTTCGGAGCCACTCGCCGCCAGACCCTCCTGAAGGTTCAGGTCCCGATCGCCATCCCCACCATCCTCACCGGTCTCTCCCAGACCATCATGATGGCGCTAGGCATCGTGGTCCTGGCCACCCTCATCGGGGCCGGCGGTCTCGGCTCGGAGGTCCTCGAGAGCCTCAACCAGCGTCGGCCGGGCCGGGGCATCGCCGCCGGACTCGCCATCGTGGCGGTGGCGATGGTCCTCGATCGCGTGTGGCGCTCCATCGTGACCCAGGACCGCACCCGCCGTATGTCGAAGAAGACGGTTCGTACGATCCTGGCGGCCCTGGCCGTCGGATTGGTGGCAGGTGTGGCCGCCGGTTGGTCGAAGTTCCCGGCCCCGTGGGATTGGACCGCGTTCGACTTTCTCGATCGCGCCGTGGTGTGGGCCCGCGACAGCCTGGTGTGGTTCACCCGGCCCCTCAACGAGGTGCTCGTGGGGTGGATCTACGTTCCCGTGAAGAACTTCCTGACCTTCGACCTCGCCTGGCCAATCCTCGCCTTCGTCACCGGATGGGTGGGTTGGAAGGTCAAGGGCTGGAAGCTGGCACTCTTCGGAGCGGTATCGGTTTCCCTGATCGGGGCGATCGGGCTGTGGGAGCTTTCGATCGACACGCTCGTCCAGGTGATGGCAGCGGTCATCATTTCGGTGTTGGTCGCCGTTCCTCTGGGAATCTGGGCGGGCCGCCGGCCGAAGGTCGAGGCGGTGATGGGTCCGATTCTCGACGCTCTACAAACCGTTCCGTCCCTGGTCTACATAATCCCCGTTGTTGCCATCCTCGGCTCGAGCGGCGTGCTCCCCGGTCTCATCGCCTCCGTGCTCTACGCGATCGTTCCGGGGATTCGGATCACGGCTCTCGGGATTCGGTCGGTGCCGAAGGAGAGCATCGAGGCGTCCGAGACCTTCGGGGCCACACCCCGCCAGACCATGTGGGGCGTTCGCGTTCCTCTCGCCGCGTCGACGATCATGGCCGCGGTCAACCAGGTGATCATGATGGTGCTCGCGATGGTGATCATCTCCGGGTTCGTCGGCGGCGGCGGCCTTGGGTTCGAAACGATCCGGGCGCTCACGAGGAGCCTGTTCGGGCTCGGCTTCGAGGTCGGTCTGGCGCTCGTGCTCATGGCGATGATCCTCGATCGGATCACCGAGGCCGCCGCCGACAATTTGCAGCCGCCGTCAGGTCACTGATCGGCTCGCAGCGCCACCAGAAAGGCCACCACACCCACCAGCCACACCGCCGCCCCGGCGATCGTCCAAGGATCACGCGCCTTCACGGCTGAAGTGAGATACAGCACGCCGCTGGCGGTGAAACACAACCAGCCCACCAGCACCAGTCGGCGCGACGGGCTCACGGCACCCTCGGTTCGTGATAGCTTCCGGACACTGACATGAGCGACACAATCTACGACTTCGTCATCGTCGGCGGCGGCTCGGCCGGATCCGCCCTCGCCAACCGACTGTCCGCCGACCCGTCCAACCGGGTGCTCGTCCTGGAGGCCGGCCGACCCGACTACCGGTGGGATGTCTTCATCCACATGCCGGCCGCCCTCGCCTTCCCCATCGGGAGCAGGTTCTACGACTGGAAGTACGAGACCGAACCCGAGCCGCACATGGGCGGGCGTCGCGTCTACCACGCCCGCGGCAAGGTCCTGGGCGGATCGTCGTCTATCAACGGCATGATCTTCCAGCGGGGCAACCCGATGGACTACGAACGATGGGCCGCGGACCCGGGCATGGAGACGTGGGACTACGCCCACTGCCTGCCGTACTTCAAGAGGATGGAGACGTGCCTTGCGGGCGCCGACGACTGGCGGGGTGGCGACGGGCCGCTCATCCTCGAACGGGGCCCGGCCACCAACCCGCTGTTCGAGGCGTTCTTCCAGGCCGCAGCGGAGGCAGGGTATCCGCGAACCACGGACGTGAACGGCTACCAGCAGGAGGGATTCGCTCGGTTCGACCGCAACATCCACCGGGGTAGACGTCTCAGCGCAGCCCGCGCCTATCTCCACCCGGTCATGGATCGCCCCAACCTCGAGGTGGTCACCAGGGCGATGGTCACGCGCGTCCTCTTCGATGGCACCACGGCCACGGGAGTCGAGTACGCCGTGCGGGGCGTCACGCACCGAGCCAAGGCCAAAGAGGTGGTGCTCTCAGGAGGAGCCTTCAACACGCCTCAGCTACTCCAACTCTCGGGAGTGGGCGATGCCGACCAACTCCGCTCCGTCGGCGTCGAGCCGATCCACCACCTGCCCGGCGTCGGCGAGAACCTCCAAGATCACCTCGAGGTATACGTGCAATACGCCTCCAAACAGCCCGTGTCGATCCAGCCCTGGATGGCCATGTGGCGGCGACCCCTCGTCGGCCTCATGTGGCTGTTCCGGAAGGGTCCCGGTGCGACGAACCACTTCGAAGGCGGAGGGTTCGTTCGCTCCAACGACGACGTCGAATACCCGAACCTCATGTTCCACTTCCTGCCCATCGCCATCCGCTACGACGGGACGTCGCCGACGGGCGGTCACGGCTACCAGGTGCACATCGGACCCATGTACTCCGACGCCCGCGGGTCGGTGAAGATCAAGAACGCCGACCCCCGGACGAAACCCGCCATCGTTTTCAACTATCTGTCTACGGACCAGGACCGGAGAGAGTGGATCGAGTCGATCAGGGTGGCGCGGACGATACTCAACCAGCCGGCCCTCGAACCGTTCAACGGCGGAGAGATCTCCCCCGGGCCCTCGGTGGACACAGACGAGGAGATTCTCGAGTGGGTGGCGAAGGACGCAGAAACCGCCCTCCATCCCTCATGCACGGCGCGGATGGGCATCGACGACAAGTCGGTGGTCGACCCGACCTCGATGAAGGTACACGGGCTGGAGGGTCTCCGGGTCGCCGACGCATCGGTGATGCGGTATGTGACGAACGGCAACATCTACGCCCCCGTGATGATGGTCGCCGAGAAGGCGGCCGATCTGATCCTTGGCAACACTCCACTCGAGCCTGAACGGGTCGAGTGGTACCGGCACGAAGGGGGGGCGACATGACCCACGACGAAGTGATTGCGGTGCTCGACCGGGCGGAGGCCGCCTTGGCCCGGGGCGAGGGGCTGGCCGGCACCGGCTTCTGGAAGGCGGTCGCAGCTGCCAAACGAGATCGGGCGATCGCCGAAGAAGTGGCGGGGAGGGTGGGCGCCATCGACCGCGGCGCATTCGAGAACTGGGCGCTGATCACGGTTCCGGCCACAGTCGGGACAGTGCTCATGACGGCGGGCACGCTGGGAGGCCTGGCGCTGGTGTGGTGGGCGTACTCCGCCGACAGGCCCCTCAACGGATTCCTGCTGCTGGCCGGGACCGTTGTCACCCTGGTCACCACCCACGGGTTGGCGCATGCGGTGGTGGCGGCGGCCGGGGGGATGAAGGTGAGCCATTGGTTCATCGGCACCCTCAAACGACCCCAACCCGGTGTCAAGATCGACTACTCCACCTACCTCTTGGCCCCGGCGGTCGCCCGCGCTCGCATGCACGCAGCGGGAGCGGTGATGTCGAAACTGGTGCCGTTCTTCGCTCTGGCTCCTGCGGTGGTCATGGATGCACCGGCGTGGACGGTCTCGGTTCTCGTGATCCTCGGTATCGGCCAGATCGTGACCGACGTGCTGTGGTCGACCAAGGCGTCGGATTGGAAGAAGTACCGACGGGAGATGGCCTACCGCTGACGTCAACCGCGCCGGCGGCCGCCAGTCCGACGTGCCCCCACCGCAGCCGACGAGTGGGCACCAAGTCGCTCCTCGATCTCTGCCCGAGCGGGGCGCTCCCCAGCAACGCCGGCATCGAGCGCGGCCCTGATCGCGGCCGTGTGGGCGGGTGTCGAACCGCAACAGCTGCCCACGATCCGGGCTCCCGATCGCACGGCCAGCTCCACGTATTCGGCCATGTGCCCGGGTCCCACCGGATATACGAGTCGGTCGGTCTCGTACAGCGGCAATCCACAGTTGGCTTTGGTCACCGGCACTATTTCGCTGTGCGCCCCGGTGAGGTCGTAGACGGTCGCCACGCCGTCTCCCGGTCCGATGCCGCAGTTGGCGCCGACCGACACGGGCCGGAATGGCGTTGTCGCCCACCAGTCTGCGAGCTGGGTGGGCGAGATGCCCATCATCGTCCGTCCGTTCGTGTCGAAGCTCATGGTCACCGACACCGGGACATCGAACATGGACGCTGCTTCAGCGGCCGCGTTCAGCTCCTCGAACGAGGAAATGGTCTCGATCCACACCACGTCGGCATCCGCGTCGACGACTGCTGCGATCTGTTCGGCGAACACGTCGACCCCCTCGCCATGACTCAAGGGGCCGAGCGGCTCGAACAGATCCCCGGTGGGTCCGATCGATGCAGCGACGATCACGTCACGGCCCGCGGCGGCCTTTTGCGCGATCTCCACCGCCGCCTTGTTCAGCTCGTCGACGCGTGATTCGAGTTTGTGGAGTTTCAGTCTGCGACGGTTTCCGCCAAACGTGTTGGTGAGGATGATGTCGGCGCCGGCCTCGATGAAACGACGGTGGACCTGCTCGACGATCTCAGGGTGTTCGACGTTCAGGAGTTCGGGACATCCGCCTCCTTCGAGTCCCAAAGAGAAGAGGGTCGTCCCCATGGCGCCGTCGGCGACGAGGACACCTCGTTCCGCGAGCAGCCGCTCGAACTTCGTACAGCCTGAATCCTTGGTCATGTCGATACCTCCACTCGGTGACGGTCTGCGGGAGGCGGGCCCGACAAACGAAAACCGCCTGGCAACTCCCTTCGCTGAGCGATGGGTACCGGCGGTTCGAGACCGCCGCTTTAGCTGCATTTCTTGAGCGCCCGCAAGCTGTCGATCAAATCGGCGCTGTCTCTAGGCGATTGTAGCGCTGCGAGGCAGCCGGGCAAGCAACCTCAGTCGGGCGGCGGGGCGGCAACCTCAGGTGGAGAGTCGGCGAGCGAGCGAGCCACCACCGCCACGACCACGAACGCCCCGCCCACGAGGGTGGCGGCCACCGGCTCCTCACCCAACAGCAACCACACCCACAGCGGGCTCAGCACCAACTCGATCCCGCCGAGGAGGACCA
>JAOUGY010000229.1 GCA_029865445.1 Acidimicrobiia bacterium
GCGTTCGGTGCAGCAATCGGTCCGGCCGAACACCTTGATGACCGGGATGTCGAAGACCTCGCCCAGATCGACCTGCCACCAGGCGTTGGTGTCCAAGTCGGTATCGCTCACCGAGCCGTTGGCGTAGTTCCCGTCGGTCACCCCGTCGATGGCGAGACCTGCATGAGCGCCGAGGGGATCCGACGACTGGGTGGCGACGCCGTTCAGCGTGAGGTTGATGGGAGGGGCATCCACGAGCGGCGTGTCATCTGCGACGGCAGGTCCGATCGGAACGAGTGCCAAGAGCACCGCCACCGCGGCGAAGCCGGCTCCGGCTCGCAGCCGCGAAGTCGTCGAAAACATCCCCTCGTCCTCCCAAGTATGGACACGCGTGCCCAAGCGCGCGCCCCGTTGCCCTGATGTACGTCGACATGCCCCATGTCGACGATTCGTCGGTCAGCGTAGTGGAACATCGGTTTCACGCCAGCCCCCGATGGGTGCGGGGTCAGCGCCGCGGTGGGCGGCGAATGATCCGGTCGAACCTATGCTTCGCCGGTGTCAGCTCAGGGTGGTCTCCTCAGTCGCCGGTTCCTCGGCGCCTCCATCGCCATCTACACCACGGTGGCGCTGGTCGCGTTCGAGGGGACAGCGATTGCCGCGGCGCTACCGCAGGTGGCGGGCGATCTCGGGCGACTCGACTTGCTCCCCTGGATCGTGACGGCGTATCTCTTCGCCTCGGGTGTGGCGACCGTGATGGCCGGACCCTTGATCGACTCGATGGGCACCGGCCGGGTGTTCGTGTGGGCGGTCTTGGTGTTCACGATCGCCGGGTTCTCGGCAGGGCTGGCGCCGTCGATGCCGGCACTCGTGGCCATCCGTCTCGTGCAGGGGTTCGGGGGCGGCCTCATCATCGCGGTCGGCATCTCCGCCGTCTCCCTCGTGTACCCGGCCGAACTCACAGGCCGGGCCTTTGCCGCCAACTCGACCGTGTGGGGCGTGATGGGGGCGGCGGCGCCCGCCATCGCAGCGTTGCTGCTGGCCGTTGCCTCGTGGCGGTGGATCTTTTTCATCAATCTGCCCCTGGGCGCGGTGGCACTGATCGCAGGGCGTCGGGTCCTCCCGGGCCCCACCGAGGGTGAAGGTGCGAAGTTCGATCCGCTCGGTTCGATCCTGGTAGCCGGATTCACGCTGTCCACGCTGCTCGCCGTCGACCGCCTGTCGGCTCGGTCCGTGTGGTGGATGGGAGTCGCCGGGCTCTCGATCGTTGCATACCTCTGGCATGCCCGGCGAACGCCGCGTCCGGTGATCCGGACCGATCACGTCTTTCACCTCCCGTATTCGATGTTGGGTCTCTCGGTGGCGGCGCTGATCGGGGGCGCATTCGCAGCGAACACGTACCTCACCCTGTACGTCTCGGCAGGCAAGGGCGCGGGACCGACGATGACGGCATGGTCGGTGTTCTTCTTCACCATCGGATGGACGATCGGCGCCAACGCATCGAGCAGGCTGCTCGATACCCGCGCCGAGAGCACCGTGATGCGGCTGGGCACACGGTTCACCATCCCGGGTCTGGCGATCGCGGCTGCGGCGGCCCGGCTCGACCTGGTGCTTCCCTTCCTCCTGGCTGGTCTGTGGGCGGCCGGATTCGGAATCGGACTGTCCACGAATGCGGGGCTCACCCTGCTTCGGGCCGTGACGCCACCCGGCCAGATCGGTCGGGCCTCGTCAGCTCACCAGTTCATCCGGAATCAGGGTTTCACGCTCGGTTCCGCGCTGGGAGGATCGGTGTTGCTGTTCTCGGTGGGGCGTACGTTGGGGACCGTTGAACCGGTCCAACGACTGCTGGCCGGTGACGATCTATCGGTGTCCGAGGGCGTGGCCGACGCCGTGAAGAACGGATACACGTGGACGCTGGTGGTGGCCGCCGTGCTGTCGTTGGGAGCGCTCATTCCGATACAGATCCTGCGCCGGCACCTGGCCGCTGCACGAGCCGACGCCGACGCTTCCCGCCCGCATCGACCCTGATCCGGCCCCAACTCTCTCCGTTCCGGCGTCGCTCGCCGGCCGGCCTGCCTCCGCCCCCGCGTGCTTTCAGATTGGTTGGACGTTCAAATCTGCTTGACATTCAATTGATTTGAACGTATATTCCCGTTCAACCGATTTGAACGGAGGAGCCGTGGACGACCTCGACGACGTGTTCTGGATCGAAGATGCCGACACGCTCGACGTGATCGCAGATCCCGTGCGCATGGAGATCCTCGAACAGCTGGCCGAAGCGAAGACCGTGAAGGAGCTCGCCCAGGACATGGAAGTGCCGCGGACCAGGCTGTACCACCACATCGGGCTCCTCGTCGACGCCGGAGTCATCAGGGTGGTCGAGTCTCGGGAAGTCGGCGCGCTCACCGAGCGCATCTACCGGGTGTCGGCCAAGAGCTATCAACCCTCCCCCAAGATGCTCGAGTCCATCGAGCCACGCAAGCAAGCTCAAGTCATTCTCGATTCGCTGTTCGCCACCACCCGCGCCGACGTGATCCGATCTGTTGAGGAAGGTCTCGTCACGTTCGAGGAGTCCGCGGACGAGCGGACGGTCGAAGTCTCCAGACGGGGATTCCGGTTGGCGCCAGAGAAGCTCTCCGAACTCATAGGAGAGATCGGGGAGCTGTTCGCTCGGTACGCCGATCTCGACCACACCGATGGGCTCGGGGTGGCCGCTCTCACAGTTGTGTATCCGACCACCAGGAGGATGTGATGAAAGCCCTCATGAAGATTCGCGACTTCCGGCTGCTTTGGTTCGGACAGGCAACATCGTCTCTCGGCGACGCGATCACCAACCTCGCCCTCCTCATCACCGCTCAGCGGCTCACCGGCTCCGTGACGGCGGTAGCCGCCACCGCCATCGCCATCGCCCTCCCCCAACTGCTGGTGGGCATGCTCGCCGGCGTTTACGTCGACCGGTGGGACAGACGCAAGGTCATGATCGCTTCCGACTTCGTTCGGGGAGTCCTGGTCCTCGGATTCATGTTCGTGAGCACACCCGACCGACTCTGGCTCATGTATGCGGTGGCGTTCCTCCAGGCAGGTGTCGGGACCTTCTTCAACCCGGCCCGAGCAGCGCTCATGCCGGCCATCGTCGGTCGCGACAACCTGATGGCCGCAAACTCCATCTCGGAGAGCACCCGTATAACCTTCGGTGTGGTCGGCACGGCCGTTGCCGGTGTCTACGCAGGCGTCGCGACCTCGCTGGCTGTTCTCTTCGTCGTTGATGCCGCGACCTTCATTGTGTCGGCCATCCTCGAGATGCGGATCCGCACGTCCGGTCGTCCACCGGCGGCCGCCGAGCACCACCTGTGGAACGAGCTCAAGGCGGGTCTCGCCGTGATCACCCGCACCCGACCGCTCGTGTCGGTGCTGGTGGGGGCGGGCGTCGCCATGTTGGGGTTTGGAGCCGTCAACGTTTTGATCGTCCCGTTCGTGATCAGCGATCTGGGAATCGCAGAGTCCTGGTTCGGAGCTTTCGAAGCCGCTCAGGTCGTATCGATGGTCGCCGCAGGTGCGCTGGTGGCGGCACTCGCCAAGAAGGTGAAACCTGCCGTCGTCCTCGCGGTCGGACTGCTGGGGGTCGGAGGGGTGCTGGCGCTCTTTGGTGGCGTGCAGGCCGGGTGGCAACTGGTGGTCCTCATGTTCCTCATCGGGTGGTTCATCACGCCGGTGCAGGCCTCGGCTCACACGATCCTCCAGCAAGAGGTCGCCCCCGAAGCCCTGGGACGGGCCGGCGCAGGCTTCTCGACCGTCGCCACCACCGCCAACGTCGTCTCGATGGCACTCGCCGGTACTGCTGCGGCGTTGGTCGGGATCAGAGGGGTATTCGTGGTCTCGGGCATCCTCGGCGCCGCCGCGGGACTCCTCACCTACTCCCTGAACCGGACGCCCGCATCGGCCAACGCAGGGCTGAGAGCGTTGGAATCCACCTCCTCGACCCAGGGCTGAGAGGGCGGAAATCGACGTAGCTGGCCCACAAGTGGGTCACACCATCGTCAGCCCGCCGGATACGCTCAGGGTCTGGCCCGTGATGTGTCCTGCGTCATCTGAGAGCAGGAAGGCGATGGCGCGGGCGATGTCGTCGGGAGCGGCGAGTTTGCGCAGCGGCGTTTGCTTCACCATGGCGTCCAGGATCTTCTCTGAATCGGGACCGAATATCTGCAAGAACGGGGTATCGGTCGGACCGGGCGCCACACAATTGACCCGGATCCGGTTTCTGGCGACCTCGCGCGCCAGCGCCTTGACGAACGCGATCACCCCGCCTTTGGCCGCCGAGTACACAACCTCGCCCGAGGATCCCACCCGACCGGCGTCCGACGACACGAAAACGATGGACCCGGAACCTTTCTCGATCATTCCCGGCAAGACGGTATGGGCGACCGCTATCGGCCCGCGCAAGTTGATCTCGAGGACTCGATCCCAGAACGGCGGGTCGGTCTCTACGAACCGAGAGACGCGGTCCCACCCCGCGGCCTGAACCATCAGGTCGATGGGACCGAACACCGACTCGACGTCATCCACCATCGCCTTCACAGAGTCCGGCTCGGCGATGTCCACCTCGAACGCCTGTGCCTGCGCGATCCCAACCGCAACATGTCGCGCCAGCTCTGGGTCGAGGTCGGCGACCGCCACGATCGCCCCCTCCATGCCGAGCAACTCTGCGGTTGTTCGGCCGATCCCCGACGCACCTCCGACCACGAGCGCCACCCGATCCTTGAACTTCATGGGTGTACCGTACCGGGCACATGCTCGATCCTGCCCGGTTCCCGACGTTGCGCTTCGAACGACCCGCGGACGGTGTGCTCGAGGTGGTGCTCGACAACCCGCCGATGAATTCAGTCGGCGTGGGCGGGCACCGCGACCTGGCCTATGTCTGGCCGGACATCGACGGCGATGACTCGGTACGGGCGGTACTCCTGCGGGGCGAGGGGCGGGCGTTCTCGGCAGGAGGCGACTTCGAGTTAATCGATGGGATCATCGCCGACCCCGACTTTGCGGCCACGGTCATGAAGGAGGCCGGCGACCTGGTTCGCAACATCATCGACTGTTCCAAGCCGATCGTGTCGGCGATCAACGGCGCCGCCGTCGGGGCGGGGCTCGCTGCCGCCCTCCTCGCCGACATCCCGATCGCCGGTCGCCGCGCCAAGATCATCGATGGCCACGTGCGGCTGGGCGTGGCTGCGGGCGACCATGCCGTCGTCATCTGGCCGCTGCTCATGGGCATGGCCAAGGCGAAGTACTACCTACTCACCAACGAACCCCTGACCGGCGAGGAGGCGGAACGCATCGGACTCGTCGCCAAGGTGGTCGACGACGACCTGCTGTACGAGGAGGCGCTTGCGGTCGCCACCGGGCTCGCCCAGGGGAGCCGGACCGCCATCACCTGGACCAAGCGGTCGTTGAACCACTGGCTTCGGTCGGCGTTCCCCGCGTTCGATGCTTCGCTGGCGCTCGAGTTCCTAGGGTTTCGAGGCCGGGACGCAGCAGAAGGCATCGACGCCGTCCGCTCCAAACGGACCCCCGACTTCTGACATACCCGCCGACCCTGGGTTGGCGGGTTCAGGTGAATGCGGCCAGGTTGGTGATCGAGTTGCCCAGGATCAGGGTGTGGATCTCGTTGGTGCCTTCGTAGGTGAAGACCGTCTCCAGGTTGGCCATGTGACGGAACACCGGATACTCGAGGGTGATCCCGTTCCCGCCGAGGATCGACCGGGCAGACCGGGCGACGTCGAGCGCCTGGCGGACGTTATCGAACTTCCCGAAGCTGATTTGCTCCGGCGTGAGGGTGCCCTCGTCCTTCCGACGACCGATGTGCAGCGACACGAGCGCCGACCGCTGGATCGCCACCATCATCTCCACCAGCTTCTGCTGGGTGAGCTGGAACGAGGCAATCGGCCGATTGAACTGGCGTCGTTCACCCGCGTACTCCAGGGCGGCCTCGTAGCAGGCTCGAGCTGCTCCCACGGCACCCCAGAGGATCCCGAACCGCGCCTCGTTCAGACACGACAGCGGGCCGCGCATCGACGACACCCCGGGGAGCACGAAGTCGGCCGGAACCCGTACGTCGGACAACACCAGCTCGGAAGTCACCGACGCCCGCAACGAAGCCTTGCGTTCGATCTTGGGTGCAGAGAAGCCAGCAGTGTCCGTGGGCACGATGAACCCGCGGACGCCCTCGTCGGTTCGAGCCCACACGATCGC
>JAOUGY010000230.1 GCA_029865445.1 Acidimicrobiia bacterium
GTCGGGGTTCTCCGAGGCTGCTGACGGCGTAGCCGAGTTCGGGGTGGCAGCCGTCGCCATCGCATCTGACGTTCAGACGATCCGCGAGGAACTCGCCGAGTCGAGTGCCGTCATGGACGGTTACACGGCGACGGTTGCCGAGGGTGTCGCCGTCCTCGACGACTTGGAATCACGTCTCGTCGAGCAGGCTTCGACCGCCCGGGCGTTGATCGTCTTCCTGGGGATGGCGCTGGCCGTGGGGCAAACGGTCCCGCTGGCCGCCGGACTCTGGGTAGTGCGGTCGGGTCGTCAGGCGAGCTGAGCGAGCGCCTCGGGCACGCCGCCGGACGAGATCACGATCGGGATGTAGCCGAGGCTTTCCAAGATCCCGGACGCGATCGACGCCCGGTTGCCGGTACGGCAGATGACCCACACCGGTCGGGATCTGTCGAAAGCGGCGAATCCGGCGAGGTCGGGAAGATACGTGTGTGTCGATCCATCGATGTGTCCGGCCTCCCACTCCTTGGGATCCCGAACATCGAGAATCTGGAGGTCGGGGTCGCCGGCCCTGGCGTCCAGCAGGTCACCCACTGTCGCCGTGCGATAGGTCGCCAGTTCGAGGCCTTCGGAGTCCCACGCGTCCACCCCGCGGACCGCCCCGAGCACCCGTTCGAAACCGATCCGCCCGAGTTCGGTGGCGCCCCAGTTCGGATCTTGGTCGTCGCCGAGAACCAGCATGATCGGAGCGTCATAGGGAAGCAGCCACCCGGCCCAGGGCGCGAACGAGTCCCCGTATTCGATGCCGATCGATCCCGGTACGTGGCCGCGGGCGAAGGCGTGGCGCTCGCGGACGTCGAGGACAACCCCTCCTCCGGCGACGTGCGCGGCCAGCTCGCCGGCGTTCACGATCGGCACCGACGTGTCGGGCATGGGGTCTACGCCGAGGCGATTGCCTGGGCCCATGTGTTGGTAGTAGCGGGGATACGGGACGAGCACCGAGAGTTGATCGTTCACGAAGTCCTCGACGGCACCGAAACGAAACAACGGGTTCTCCGCCTTTTCCTGTCCGATCGTCGACGTCGTCCGTCCTGCTCCTGACGCCGTGCAGAAGCTTCCCTCGCCATGGGTCGGATAGACACCGGTGGTGTCGGGGAGGTGAGCCAGTCTCTGCAACGATCCATACTGGAGGTGCGAGAGCGACTCTGCGTACTCCGTTCCCAGGAGGTCGGAACGTCCGGCCGCCCCCACGAGGAGGCTCCCGCCGGAGAACAACGCGCTCGGTTCGCCGTCAACGAGGATGAGATAGGAAACATGTTCGGGCGTATGACCCGGCGTGTGGATCGGCCGGATCGTGAGGCCCGCTTCTCCGACCATCTCCTCGAGATGGAAAGCGGGAACGAAGACGAAACCAGCGCCGGCACCCGCCGGGAGCACGAGGTCTGCTCCGGTCGCCTCGGCGAGCGTCTTCCCGCCGGACAGATAGTCGTTGTGCATGTGCGTCTCGAGTACGTGCGTCACGGTCCGGCCGTCGAGGTGGGCCAGGAACCGATCGATGTCACGCTGGGGATCGATCACGACGGCGGCTTCACCGTGGGTGACCACGTAGGTGGCGTCTCCGAGGCTGGTCGTTCGGATCGACGTGATGTCCATGTGGTCACTCCTTGAGTCGGCTCGATCGGTCGAAAGATTTGTACGGACAATATCGGGCCAATGAAGAAGGGTCAAGTGGAAGCAATCTTCGATCTTCCTATTTGAAATGTACGGACAATCGTGTAGGCTCCCCGGCCATGTTCGGTTCCTCCGTCAACGTTCGCACGGCCCGTGACCTCCACGCGGGGGGAGCCATGCTCCTCGACGTCCGAACCAAACCAGAGTGGCGGACCGGGCATGCGCCCGGCGCCGACCATGTGTCGATGGACTCGGTTGCCCAGCGCCTCGAATGGATAGCACGTCGCGCCGGAGACGAACCAGTTCTCGTGATCTGCCGGTCGGGAAATCGATCGGGCCGTGTCGCCGGCATGCTGCGGCGTCAGGGTGTCGATGCCCGCAACGTGCGGGGTGGCATGATCGCTTGGCAGCGGGCAGGCTTCGACGTGGTGACGAGATGACTCAGGCGCCGCCGCTCTGGCGCCAGGTGAGGGCTGACATCGAGAGTCGGATCCGTGGCGGAGAGTTCGAGGATCGGTTCCCCACCGATCAGGAACTGACGAGGCATTACGGAGTGAGTCGGCACACGATCCGGGAGGCGGTCCGGTCGCTGCAAGAGGATGGCGTGATCGTGCGCCGAAAGGGCAGTGGATCGTTTGTCGCCGCCGACCGGATCGAGCAACCGATGGGCACCATCTACAGCCTGTTCGAAACGGTGGAGGAACGAGGCATGGTGCAGCGCTCACTCGTCTTGTCTCTTCGAGAAACGACCGATGCCCGGGCCGCGGTCACCCTGGAGAAACGGCCGGGCACCCCGCTCGTCGTGCTCGAACGGATTCGCCTCGTCGACGGTGAAGCTCTCGCTCACGACATCGCCTGGATTCCCGCAGACATCGGCCGCCCCCTGCTCGACACCGACTTCACAGCGACGTCGCTCTACGGTGAGTTGCTGGGCAGGTGTGCGGTCGCGCCGACCGCAGGCACGGAGAGGATCCGACCCGTGGTGCCATCGTCCAGAATCGCCGCCCACCTGGGCACCGAACCGGGCGACCCCGCTCTGGAGATCGACCGCAGAACCTGGTGGAACGGAGCTCCACTCGAATGGCGCGTAACCGTGGTGCGGGGCGACCGGTATGCGTTCCGCGCCGACTGGTCGGAAGACAGTACGGCGATCGCCCCTCGGCTCGTCCCGCGCTGAACAAGGACGGGTAGCCTCGGATACATGATCCGGGATTTCACGTCCGACGACCGGTGGTTGTTCAACGCAGGGAGACACGAGAGGCTCTATGAGGTGTTGGGCTCTCACTCCCACGCCGACGTTACGGTCTTCCGGGTTTGGGCCCCCAACGCGCGGCAGGTGGCCGTGGTAGGCGACTTCAACGAGTGGAATCCATCGACCAATCCGATGTATCCATCGGAGGCCGGTGTGTGGGAGACCAGCGTCGGTGGGGTCACCGACGGGGCACCGTACAAGTACGCCATCACGACAACAGAGGGCCACGTGCTGATGAAGGCGGATCCTCTGGCAACCCACGCCGAGACCCCACCTCAAACGGCGTCGCGGGTGTGGGGTGTCGACTACTCCTGGTCCGATCAGGAATGGATGTCGGCGCGGGCCGGGCGCAACAGCGTTGACGCACCAATCGCCATCTACGAATGTCACTTGGGCTCGTGGTCGCGTCAGCATTCGATGAACTACCGGGAACTCGCCGTCGGCTTGGCGGCTCACCTCGGACGCACGGGGTTCACCCACGTCGAACTGCTCCCTGTGATGGAGCACCCGTTCGACGGCTCCTGGGGGTACCAGTCGACCGGGTACTTCGCACCGACGTCGCGGTTCGGAACACCCCAGGACTTCATGGCGTTCGTCGACACCCTGCACCAGCACGGCATCGGCGTCATCCTCGACTGGGTGCCCAGCCACTTCGCCGTCGATGGGCACGGTCTCGCGTTCTTCGACGGGAGTCATCTGTACGAGCACGCGGACCCCCGCCAGGGGTATCACCCGGATTGGGGCTCGTACATCTTCAACTACGGCCGCAACGAGGTGCGCTCGTTTCTCATCAGCTCGGCGCACAGCTGGCTCGATCGCTACCACGTGGATGGGATCCGGGTGGATGCGGTGGCGTCGATGTTGTACCTGGATTACTCGCGGCGCGAGGGGGAGTGGGTCCCCAACCGCCTCGGCGGTCGTGAGAACCTCGACGCCGTGCACTTCCTCCGGGATCTCAACACGAGCATCTATGCCCGATTCCCGGACACCACGGTCATCGCCGAGGAGTCGACCGCGTGGCCCTCCGTGACGAGGCCGGTCGACGGTGGTGGGCTCGGCTTCGGATTCAAGTGGGACATGGGCTGGATGAACGACACGCTCCGGTACTTCGGTATGGACCCGCTGTACCGGGGATTCATCGACAACCACCGCCTGCTCACCTTCCGCGGCGTCTACGCGTCGTCGGAGAACTACATCCTCGCCCTCTCCCACGATGAGGTCGTCCACGGCAAGCGGTCGTTGCTGGCCAAGAACCCAGGCGACGAGTGGCGGAAGATGGCGGGATTGCGATCGTTGCTCGGCTATCAGTGGACGCTTCCCGGAAAGAAGCTCGTGTTCATGGGAGCCGAGCTCGGCGACCCGTACGAATGGAATCACAGCGGCGAGCTTCCGTTCTACCTGCTCGACCATTCCGCTCATAGAGGTGTCATGGAATGGGTGTCCCGTCTCAATGACATCTACCGGACGCACCCTTCCCTCCACGTCGACGACACGCGTCCGGAGGGCTTCCTGTGGATCGATGCCGACGACGTATCTCGGTCGCTTCTCTCGTTCGTGAGGCGGACGGCCGGGGAGCCCGACATTCTCGTGGTGTGCAACTTCACTCCAGAGGTTTGGCGCGACTACCAGGTGGGGGTTCCGCAGGCTGGGCGCTGGTCGGTTCTGGCCTGTTCCGACGCAGCAGAGTTCGGCGGTACGGGTGCGGTTCCCGATGACCTCGATTCGAACCCCGAAGCGGTCCACGAGTGCCCCGATTCCATCAGGTTCGACGTCCCGCCGCTGTCGGTATCGATCTTCGAACACTCCGCGCCCGCCGGCACGCTAGGTTGAGGTCAGGCGATCCGGAGGGACCGAGTTGGTGAGCGCATCTCTTCCCCGAGACGTGCTGGGCATGGTGCTGGCGGGCGGCGAGGGCAAACGCCTCATGCCGCTCACCCTCGAACGAGCCAAGCCTGCCGTCCCCTTCGGCGGGCACTACCGCCTGATCGACTTTGCGCTCTCGAATCTCGTGAACGGCGGGTATCGCAAGATCGTCGTCCTGACCCAGTACAAGAGTCACAGCCTCAATGTGCACCTCGCTCGGACGTGGAGGATGTCGACTCTGCTCGGGAACTACGTGACCTCGGTCCCGGCTCAGATGCGGATGGGCAAACGCTGGTTCCTCGGGTCGGCCGATGCCCTCTTGCAGAACATCAACATCATCGACGACGAGGAGCCGTCGTACGTGTTCGCCTTCGGCGCCGACCACATCTACCGGATGGATCCCCGACAGATGCTCGAGCATCATCTGTCGACGGGCGCCGGAGTCACCGTGGCCGGCATCCGGGTGCCGATCGGTGAGGCCCCTTCATTCGGCGTGATCGAGCGCGGGGCGACGTCTCTCATCGAGAACTTCCGGGAGAAACCCTCCGACCCGAAACCCACTCCGGACGACCCGTCGGTGGCCTTGGTGTCGATGGGCAACTACGTGTTCACGACCTCGGTGTTGTTGGACCTGCTGCACGCCGACTCGCTTCGCGATGACTCGCGCCACGACGTCGGGGGTGATTTGATTCCCAGTCTCGTGGCCGAAGGTCAGGCCCACGTGTACGACTTCACGGAGAACGAGGTGCCTGGAGTCACCGAGCGGGAAAAGGCCTACTGGCGAGACGTGGGGACCATCGATTCGTACTTCGATGCACACATGGATCTCGTTTCGGTGGATCCGGTGTTCAATCTCTACAACGAGGATTGGCCCATATACACCAGTTCGTACACGGCTCCCCCCGCCAAGGTGGTGGCCGTGGCAGAACACGGCGCGGGCGACGTCGCAGACTCGATACTGTCGAGCGGAGTCGTCATATCGGGCGGGTACGTGCGGAATTCGGTGCTGTCGCCGTGGGTGAGGGTGGAACCGGGTGCGATCATCGAGAACGCCGTGCTGCTCGAGAATGTGCGCATCGGCGCCGGCGCTCAGGTCCGCAACGCGATCCTCGACAAGAACGTCGTGGTGGAAGCGGGCGCCTCGGTCGGCGTGGATCCTTCTCGGGACCAGGAGATGGATCTGACCATGTCGGACAACGGCATCACCACCGTCGGGAAGAACGTCACCATTCGGTGAGAGCCCAATGGGCACTGAAGTCGGCCACCACAGTCATGCCGTGTGATCTCTGCGCCGGAGAACCGTCAAAGCGAAGGCTTCCACTCGCGGCCAGCTCGACGGCGATGATGCGGTGTCGAGAAGGGGCTCCCAATCGCCGTCCCCGGAGATCTCGAAATCGACGGCCTCGCTCGAACCGTTGAACGCCAGATACAGCTCCCCGGCCAACCG
>JAOUGY010000537.1 GCA_029865445.1 Acidimicrobiia bacterium
TGGCGTCCGTGCTCGAACACATGGTGGGTGTGGCTCGTCGTGAGGAAGGAGTCGACGAGTGGGTTTCCGACCGAGGACTGTTCGTGGCACACCACGCACCGCCCTTCCGGCTCACTCGCAATCGGGTTGCCGATGCACTCGTAGACCCGACCAGATTCAACTGGTGGGACCAGATAGGCGACGAACCCACAGTCGAGGGTTCGTTCGCAGATGTCGTCGTGTCCTCCCTCCTCGACGCCATGGTCCAAACCGCCGAGTTCGGCCACACAACCGAACCCGAACCAGGTGAAGTCCTATACGAGTTCACCAACTTCGAACAAGTCGCCCTGGGAACCCGGGACAACGGCTGGATCCTGTGCTTCGAACGAGGCATCGACGGTATGCCCCAACTCGTCGGCCTCATGAAGCGAGGCATCGTCAACCGGGCCTCACTGGCACTCCAACCAGTCTGACCCCCAGTTTCGAGGATCCGGCTCAGGCGGTGATCCGTTCGGTGTTCGATGCCGTGAACAGGCGTGGGGCGGAGCCGGGTACGCACTGACCGATATTCGTCGTTCTTGGGTGTCCTGACAGGGGCTTCGGCCACCTTGGGTGGCTAAAGAAACCACTCTGCGGGGCCGACGAGAAGTGTGAATGCGGCGCCGGATTCCCACACCGGAGGGTCAGCCACGCTCCAATCAGCGGGCGCGGTTGGTCACGATCATCATCGGGGTGACCCTGATGGTGGTGAGCGCTGCCCTGTTCGCGGTGACCGAGACGACGACCAAGGTGTCGCGGTGGGCGGCCGAGCTGCACCGCCTCGACGAAATCCAGCGACTGGTCGAAGGACAACGCTCGGCTGTCGGACTCGCCACCCACCTTTCGGCACTTGAGGAGCGTCTCGATGGATGGGACCTCGAGAAGGAACTCACGGACACCCTCGACGCCGTCGATGATGCCGAGGCAGGCCTTGCATCCCAGCTCGGCGCGGGGACACCGCTCCCATCGGTGGCGACATTTACCGAGGTCGCTCGCTCGATCGCCGACGCGGTTCGCAGCGGGGAGACCGAGTCGGCTCAGGAGATTGCCGCCGGGTCGCTCAACAGTGCCTTCACTGATGCGTCCACGGAGGTGATCGGCCGGCGCGAAATCGTTCTTGCTGATCTTACCGGCCTCGATCGGGCTGGTGCCCGGTTCGGAGACATGGCCCGGCTCACGGTCATCCTGGTGGTTCCGCTTGCCCTCGTCCTGGTGTATCGGGAGATCGTTGAGCGTCAGCTCCGACAGCGGCAGCTGGAGATGCAGCTGGAAGCCGAGCAGGAATTGGCCCAGGCTCGTGACGAGTTCGTGGCGAACGCCTCCCACGAGTTGAGAACGCCTCTCACCGGCATCCTGGGGCTCTCCGAGATCCTGGTCGACGACGACCGTATCCCGCCCGATGCCCGAGAGATGTTGGGGATGGTCACCACCGAGGCGGCGGACCTTGCCCGGATGGTCGAGGATCTGCTCACCACGGCCCGCCTCTCTGCCGGCCAACTCAGGTACGAGCCGCGGAGGGTGTCCACGACGGAAGAGGCCGAGGTGCTGATCCGGCCGTTTGTTCAGGCGAACCAGACGATCGCAATCGACGTCGAGGACGCGGCGGTGCATGTCGACCGGCTGCGACAGAGACAGGTGCTCCGCAACCTGATCAGCAATGCCACCAAATACGGAGGCCCCAACATCACCCTTGTCGGTGAATCGCGGGGCGTCACGTACAGGTGGATGGTGACAGACGACGGGCCAGGAGTCCCGCCCGAGCTGGAACGCAAACTGTTCCAGCGTTACATCCACACCCTCACCTTCCAACAGGCCGTCGCCGGGGGCGTCGGCCTTGGGCTGTCCATCGTCAAGTCGCTGGCTGAAGGCATGGGCGGCAGCGTCGGATACGACCGGTCGCAAGGTCTCACGCGGTTCATCGTCGATGTTCCGCTCGCCGATGCCTCGTCCGGGTCTCGTCCCTCCATCCGCGCTGCTGGGGGTGTCCGATGATGCGGCCGGGTATTGCTCGC
>JAOUGY010000005.1 GCA_029865445.1 Acidimicrobiia bacterium
ATCGGCGCCCAACGACCGCACGAGATCGGTCTTCGCCGTGGAACAGACAGCGGTCACCTCTGCCCCCATCGCCTTGGCGATCTGGACGGCGAACGTGCCGACACCGCCGGAAGCGCCGATCACCAACACGCGTGATGAAGCCGCCACGGCACCCTGATCGCGGAGCCCCTGGAGTGCCGTCAACCCGGCAACCGGAATCGACGCGGCCTGAGCGAAGGTCACCGAGTCGGGAATACGCGCCAGCGCTCGGGCCGGAGCGAGGGCGTATTCGGCAAACCCGCCCACGCCGATCTCCGCGAAGACGCGATCGCCAGGCGCGAAGTCGGTCACACCGGTCCCGACGGTTTCCACGACGCCTGCGACGTCACATCCTGGAATGGCGTTCTTCGGCCTCCGCCACCCGTAGGAAGAACCGAATCCCGGCCGGGCGATGATGGGAGTGCCCGTCACGCGATGCCAGTCGGCTGGGTTGATGCAACTCGATACCACCCGGATCAGGACCTGGTCCGGTCCCGGTGCGGGCCTATCGACGCTGCGAAGCTCGAGGACGTCGGGCGAGCCGTACCGGTCCTGCACCAATGCGTTCATCTTCATGTCTGCTCCGTTCTTGACTTCTTACAGTGTAAACTTACGCAGTAAGATCAGAGATGTCAAGCCTTACAGAGTACGATTACGTCGAGATGAGCCGCCCCGCCAAACGCACGCCGCTGAGTCGCGATCGGGTCCTCGCTGCGACCGTCGAACTCGCCGACGAGTCAGGGATCGAGGCCGTGACCATGCGCAAGGTGGCCGAGCGGCTCGGCGTCGAAGCCATGTCGCTCTATCACCACATCGCCAACAAGGAGGCACTGCTCGACGGGATCGTCGAGGGCGTGCTGCAAGAGATAGAAGCCGACCTCGGCGGGTTCACCACGGAAATGGGCGAGGCCGGATGGAAGGCCACGATGCGGCACCGGATACTCACGGCCCGCCAGGCGATGCTTCGGCATCGGTGGGCGCCGGGCGTCATCGAGACTCGCACCACCATGACACCGACGTTGATTCGCTACTTCGACACCCTCGTCGGTTTGTTCAAGGAAGCAGGATTCACCTACGACGTCGCCCACCATGCGATGCACGCGCTGGGCAGTCGGGCGCTCGGGTTCAACCAGGAGCTCTTCGAACCCGCCGACACCACCGCCGACGGACAGGACGTGGACACGATGATGGAGTCCATGGCATCGGAGATCCCCCACATCGTGGCCATGCTCGCGGAGGTGGTCGACCACGACCCGGAGTCGACGGTCGGCTGGTGCGACGACCAGACCGAGTTCGAGTTCGGACTCGATCTCCTGCTCGACGGCCTGGAGCGCATGGCGAGCACGCCGTGACGCGACGGCCGGCGAGGTGGATTGGCCTCGCGCTCCTCCTCGCCGGCTGCGACGGCGCAGGTCCCGGCGTCGCAGTGCAAACCACGAGCACAGCCGATGACTGGCTGCTCACTGCGAACGGTCCTCCCGCCACGATGACCGCGGGTATCGAGGGTTCGATCGTGATCGACGTCGAGAACCAGTGTGTTTGGCTGACAGGCCCTGGGATCGGGGGAGGGGATGGTCGAATCCTCGTTGTGTTCACGTCGCGCACGCGTCTCGACCTCAGTGATCCCGACGAGCCGGCGCTCATCCTCCCGAACCGGGATCGGCTCGTCACGGGCGATCGCCTCTCCTTGGGCGGGGGCGCCGTGTCGCGTTCACTGCTCGGCGGCTCCGAGGGCTCCTACGCCGGTCTGACCGTCCCGGATACCTGTCCGGGCGACGAGGTTTGGCTGTCGTCCGGGGCCCTTTGACTAGGACCGGAGCTCGTTGAGGAGGCCCATCGACGGGTAGGCGGTGTTCGCTCCGAAGTTCAGGCCTGCTTTCGCCATCTGGACGCCGACCGGATCGAGTTCCGCGCACTCGGCTATGAGCCAATCGACGAACGAACCGAGCTCCTGTCCGTCGACGATCCAGTTGACGAGGCCCCAACGTTGCGCCTCGTGAGCGTCCATGGTTCTTCCGAGCAGACCCATGGTCCGGGCGCGGCGTTCGAACACCACCCGTCCGAGCAGCTGCGATCCCCAGGCCGGAGGTGGCGCAGCCCGCCGCACGGCATCCATGCCGAACCTGGCCTCAGGGGTGGCGAGTGCCAGATCGGAAACCAGGCACAACTCGGTGACTGCCCCCTGGGCCTCTCCTGACACGACGGTGATCGTCGGCTTGGCGATGTTGCGGAGCGTCACCAGCACGCCGTGCCACGCCTTCGTTTCCTCGCGTCCGCTGCCGGGTCGGAACTCGCCACCCGGTCGAAGGATCACGCTCCTGATGTCGGGATCGCTTTCCGCCACCTGCAGCGCCGCGTGCAGCTCCCGGGGAGACATGTTCGCGAATTCGATCTGGACCGAATTCGGGCCTCGTTCGATGGAGATGGTCTCGTGGGCGACCTCGGCCAGCGGTGGTGGGGGAGCATCGCTGTCGGAATCCGATGCTTTCTCGATCCGGGCCAGAACCTCGTAGTCCACCGCCTGCCACATCGAGGAGAACAGGAGGTCTGTTCCGTAGCTGATGGACGCCTTGACCATCCGTTGCGATGCCGGACTGAGCGACGCGATCTCCTCGCACACAGACTCGGCGGTGGCGTCGACGTGGCGGTCGGGCACGATCTCGTTGGCAAAACCGCGGAACGCCTCCGGACCGTGGGAGCGGCCGAGGAGGACCATCTCACGAGCCGGCTTCTCACCCACGATCCGGGGTGCCCACTGTCCACCGAGCAGCGCCCGGGACTCCGTTCCCCTCGTCACGCCCAACGAAAACACCGCGTCATCGGCTGCCACCGTGAGGTCGCACACCATCTGGAACTGGTTGGCCGGCCCGTGACAGCGACCCCGGATGGCGGAGACGACCGGCTTCCCGGACATGCGGATCGCTTCGGGGAGCGACGCCATGGTTCTCAGAATGTGACGAAGTCTTCCGGGGTCGGCGCCGGCCAGCTCATCGGTGTCCGCCTGTACCCCGAAGTCCGAACCGCCCGAGACGAGGATCGCCAGCACGTCCCGAGACGTGGCGGCCCGCTCGATACCGGCCAGCAGGCCTTCATGGGTCGTACAACCCCACGGTCCGGGCTCGACCACGAGATGGGCGGTGGTGCCGCTCTCGTCGTACACCACCGCGCTCATATCCGGAACTCCGACCAATCGGGAAGCTCGCCGCTTCGGTATGCGGCGTTGCCGAGTCTCCACTCTGCGGTTCCGGCGAACAGCGCCAGCATCTCGCGGCCCTGAAAGAGTGCCGGGTAGTGCAGATCGGACCCCTGGTTGAGGGCGGCTTTCATCCAGCGGAGGGCGTCCGGATCGAGAGTCAGGAACTCGTCGGCGTACTTGCGAACCTCGGTTCGCAGCCGATCGTGGGGAACAACAGCGGTGACGATGCCCATGTCGTGAGCCTCGGCCGCCGAGTACTGGCGGGAGAGGATGCAGATCTCCCGCGCCTTCTTCTCGCCCACATATCTCGCCAAGAGTTGCAGGCCCCAGAAGAAGGGAGCAGCGGCGCGACGGGTGCCGTCCTGACCGAGAATCGCCCGGTCGGAGGCGATCGAGAGGTCGCACAACAACTGGAGCTGATGACCGCCGCCGATGGCCTTTCCGTTGACGGCCGCGATCACGGGTTTGCCCATGTTGCGCATCACCATCGACACTTCGGCGAGTTTGCCGAGGTGGAGGCGGAGGTTGTTCGACGTGCGGCGGCGATGGTGTGAGGTGTCCCCGCCACCCGAGAAGTGGGTGTCGCCGGCGCCGGTGAGCGCCACAACGCCTACCTCGGGATCAGCCTCTGCCCGGTGAAAGGCATCTGCGAGCATCGAGTAGGTGGCACTGGTGAGTCCGTTTCCCGCCTCGGGTCGGTTGATAGTGATCCAGGCGAGGTGGCGGTCGACGTCATAGAGGATGTCGTTCATTGGTCAGGCGCGTTCCAACCCTCGGCTTCGAGCTGCGAGATTGCCTCGAGCATGCACGTCACGCCGTACGTGATCACCCGGGCGCCTGCCGGGTTGACCGCGACCAGGAGCGCCTCGGCGATCTCCTCGGGGTGGGCCCCGAGCTGGAGTGCCTTCTTGATGTGCTGGGTGAGGTGCGGTTGGTTGTGCGGGTTGGAGCCCATCACAGCGAGGGCGACGATGTGAAACAGCTCGTGGCCCTTTTCGTCGAAGAAGCGACCAGGGCGCCGTCGGATGATCTCATCGAGCTGCAGCATCGTCTCGGTGTACTCGGGAAACCGCTCGGCGATCCATGCATGGGCCGGGTACCGGCGGCCGCGCCGCGCGGCGAACTCGTCGCTCAGGTCAGTCGGTTGGCTCATTGCGCTCCTCACGGTCGGCGACGCCGAACGGCAGGGTCATCGGCTCGTATTCGCCCCGCTCTTCCAGAACGGAAGCGAGGGTGCGCAGCCCGTGGATGAGCGTTCGGGACCCCGTTGGCGTCCACGCCACGAGCAGCGCATCCACGAGTTCGCCCCTTGTACATCCGAGATCGAGCGCCTTGTGCATGTGGTTACGGGCGACCGCATCCTCGCCCAGTACCGAGGCCACCGTGGAGTAGACCATCTCCCGGTACTTGGCCTCGAGTCCGCCGGGACGGTCGCTGTTGACCACCGTCCAGGTCTTGTCGAAGGCTTCGAGAAACTCGGGCGCCTCGGTTGCCAGCATGGCCTGCCATTCGAACAGGTAGCCGCGCTTGTCGTACATCTGCCGGATGAGATCGTCGGGATCGGCCACCCTTCAGCCCTCCCATCCGATGAGGGCGGCCAGGTTCTCGCCAAGGATCTTCCTTCGGTCCTCTTCGGTGAGTGTGGGGTGGCCACCCAACCAGTCGACGGGGAACGGTTCTCCCATGTCGGCGGGGTAGTCGCTTCCCAGCACAACGTGGTCGACGCCCACCAGGTCGATGACGTGGTCGAGCGCCTCGTAGCCGTGTACGAGAGAGTCGAAGTACAAGTTCTTCACGTACTCGGACGGCATCTGGGCGATGCCGGCGGCTTCCGATCGAGCTTCGTAGCCATGGTCCATGCGGGCGATCCCGAGACACCCGTACCCGCCGCCGTGGGCAAAGCAGAGCTTGGGGTCCGCCAGCCGGTCGAGCACTCCGCCGAAGATCAGAGATGCCAGGGCGATCGCGGTTTCAAGCGGGTTGCCGATCAGGTTGCGCAGGTGATAGTTGGGAAGGAACGGGTTGGCCCGGCCCCGGGTGGGGTGGAAGAAGACGAGGGCGTCGAGGTCCACCGCCGCCTCGAGCACCTCGAACAACTGGGGAGCGTCCCAGTCCTTGCCGTTCACGTGCGTTCCCACCAGAGCTCCGGTGAACCCGAGGTCGGTCGTGCACCGCTCGAGTTCGGCGATGGCTGCTGCCGGATCCTGCAAGGGAAGGAATGCGAGCCCGCCAAAGCGACCAGGATGCTCCGCCATCATCTCGGCGATGTCGTCGTTGGTTTCCTCGGCGAGTGACTTCCCGTCTGCGGGCGCGAGGTTGTACCAGTGCATGGTGGGAGTGATCGACAAGAGGTGGACGTCGACCCGCCGGGCGTCCATGGACTCCACTCGCTCGGCGGTTGTCTGCAACGGCGTTGGCCAGGGTAGAGCCATCGGGGGTCCGCCCGTTGCCGAGGTGATTCGCCCCGTCTCGTCGCGGTCGAACGTGATTCCATGCCGGGTCTCTCCGGCTTGGGCGGCCGTCGCCAGCCTGCGCGGCACCACGTGGGCATGAGCGTCGATGACCTGATTCATGGTTTTCTCCGGCTCGTCTGGCGGATCATCGATCATATAGCAAATATGATGTCTGCATCGTCGCCCAAGGAGGAAGGCCGAAATGGCTGAATCAGAAGTCCTGTACGAGGTCAAGGACAACGTCGCCTGGATCACCATCAATCGCCCCGAGGTGAAGAACGCGTTCAGGGAACAGACCCTGGACATGCTCGCCGACGCGTTCAACAAGACCCGAGAGGATCCCACCATCGCCGCGGCGGTCGTCTCGGGGGCAGGCGGCGCTTTCTCGGCCGGTGGCGACTTCCACGCCATGATGAAACTCAACAAGGCCAACTCGTACATGTGGAACGACCGCATGCTGAAGGTGGCCATGACGATCCGTAACCTGCCCATACCGGTCATCGCCATGGTGGAGGGGCCCTGCGTGGGTGGAGGTCACGAACTGATGTTGTGGTGCGATCTCGTGATCGCAGCCGAGGATTCGAAGTTCGGACAAACGGGAGCCCGGGTGGGCGCGTGTCCGACGGTGGGCGCAACCCAGTACATCGCCAAGCTCATCGGCGAGCGCCGCGCCAAAGAGATGATCTTCCTGTGCAAGACGTACACGGGCAAGGAGGCGGCCGAGATCGGTCTGGCCAACATCGCCGTGCCCGCCGCCGAACTGCGTACCAAAACCGAAGAGGTCTGCCAGCAGATCGTCGGGTACTCCGGTCAAACCATCCGCGCCACCAAGGTGTCGCTCAACTTCGACTCCGACGCCCTGTACCCGTCGTGGCAGCACGGGATGGAGCTGCTCGCAAACATCTGGGGCACGGACGAGTCGCTCGAAGGCATGAACGCGTTCCTGGAGAGGCGCAAGCCCGACTTCCAGAAGTTCCGGGAGCAGCGCAAGGAGCAGATGGATGCATACGCCGAGGCTTACGAAGGAGACAGGAACCAGTCCGAGAAGTCGAGAGCCGCTCGCCAGTGACCGGCTCGAGGCCCGGTTCCCGTCGAGCCTCCGATGAGGTCGTCGCGGACCCGCGGGACGATGATGCCCCACACGTGACGAAAGGGATGTGATGGGAGCGCTCGACGGATTGGTCGTTCTCGACCTCACCCGGGTCCTCGCCGGTCCGCTGGCGGCGATGCTGCTCGGCGATATGGGTGCGGACGTGGTCAAGGTCGAGCGCCCGGGCAAAGGCGACGACACCAGGGGCTGGGGTCCCCCGTTCCTCGGGACAGAGTCCGCCTACTACCTCGGCGTGAACCGCAACAAGCGGAGCGTGACGCTCGACTTGGGAGACGAATCGGGTCGAGAGGTCCTCGGCCGTCTGATTCGCTCTGCCGACGTGGTGCTCGACAACTTCAAGATCGGAACGATGGAACGTTGGGGGTTCGACGAGGAGTGGTTTGCCTCCAACGCCCCCTCGGCGGTGAGGGTGACGATCAGCGGATACGGCTCGACCGGACCCAAGGCGGGTATGCCCGGATACGACTTCATCCTCCAGGCGGAGACGGGCCTCATGTCGATCACCGGCGAGCCCGACGGTGAGCAGATGAAGCTCGGGGTGGCGATCGTCGACATATGCACAGGCATGTTGGCGACCGTATCGGTGCTGGCCGGCCTGCAATCGCGTGCAGCCACCGGCAAGGGTCAACGGGCCGAGGTGTCGCTCCACGACACGGGACTGCTCATGCTGGCGAATGTGGCCGCCAACCACCTCGCCGACGGGCAGGTTCCGGCTCGGTACGGCAACGGCCATCCCAACATCGTCCCGTACCGGACCTTCCGGGCGTCCGACGGCGACGTGGCCGTGGCCGTCGGCAACGACGATCAATTCGCCAAACTGGCGGCCATCCTCGGTCATCCCGAGTGGGCAGGCGACGAGCGGTTCGCGCGCAACCGGGACCGGGTGGCCAACCGCCAGGTGGTCGACGGGATGATCGGCGATCTGATGAAACTCCGGACGAGGGCAGAGTGGATCGCCGAGCTCGATCGAGCCGGCATCCCATCGGGACCGATCAACAACGTGGCCGAAGCGCTGTCGTCGGACCAGACGATGGGGCGTGGGATGGTGACCACGGTTGAGCACCCGATGATCGGTCTCGTGAAGATGCTCGGCCTCCCCATGAGATTCGACGGGACCCCGTCCGAGATCCGAAGGCACCCACCGATGCTGGGAGAGCACACCGATGAGGTGCTGTCGGGGCTGGCAGGACTGACCGGGCCCGAGATCGAGGACCTCCGTAGCCGCGGAGTGGTGTAGGCCCGAGCTTCGCTCGGGCCGCTGTGCCCGGCGGGCGGTGGGCGGTGCGCGTTCTCCCCCTCCGTCGCCTGCGGCGACACCTCCCCCGCTGGGGGAGGAAACTCTTGTTGCTTGTTGCTTGTTGCTTGTTGCTTGTTGCTTGTTTGCCTCTCAGACCCGGCCGATGCCTGCCTGACGGCGGAGGATCTCGACGACGGCGGAGTTGTCGGCGTCGCCGAGACCCGTGGCCTCGGCGGTACCCAGCAGCTGGCGTACCGTCGAAGCGAGCCAGGTGGGCGACCCGAGCTGCTGGCCCTGATCGAGGATGAGGCGGAAATCCTTGTGACTCTGACGGATGCGGGACGCAGGCGGGAAGTGGTCCCCTTCGACCATGCGGGTGCCCCAGATGTCCATGGCCTTGGAATATGCCGCCCCGTCCTTGAGAACGTCCAACAGCCGTCCTAGGTCGACACCTGCTCGCTCGCCCATGACGAGACCCTCCGCGAGCGCGATCCGGTGGACGCCCAGGATCTGGTTCACGATCAGCTTCGTCACCGCTCCCGAACCCACCGGTCCGACGTGGTGGACCGACCGCGCCACCGCTTCCAGCACGGGCCATGCCCGTTCGACGTGTTCGGGATCGCCGCCCACCATCGCCACGATGTCGCGGTCGGCGGCCTGGGCCGCGTTGCCGCTCATGGTGGCGTCGACGAATCCGATGCCCGACGAGATGAAACGCTCGCCGATGGCCGTCGTGTCGCTGGGACGGGCGGTCGTGGTGTCGATCACGAGCTCCGGTCCGCCCGCTTCCACGCCGTCTCGATCGAAGCACACCGATCGGCCGATGTCGCTGTTGGGCAGGGACAGGACGACCACCTTGCCGGCGCGCGCGACCTCGGCTGGAGAGCCGGCATCGGTGCCGCCGCGGCTCACGTGTTCCTCTCTTCGCTCGGACTCCACGTCGTATCCGATCACGTCGAACCCGGCCCGCAGCAGGTTCGATCCCATCGCCGAACCCATGAGCCCGAGGCCGATGAGCCCGACCTTCATTCGCCGATCCCCTTCGTCGCCTCGGCAAACGCGGCGCGTTCTGCTTCGGTCAGATCCACGAATTCGACGCCGGCGCTCTCCAGACGATGTCGCAGCTCGAGTTCGTAGTCGGAAGCGATCGAGCGCTGGAAGGCGATGGCGTCACTGGCTGCCGAGCGGATGAGCGGAGCCTCGGGGAGGGCCGATAGCGCCGATCTGTTGGCATACACACCTCTCGCTCCGTAGAGATGTCCGGTCATCGTGACGAATCGGTGAACGCGATCGACGCCGTAGGCAACCGTGTTGGCGAGGGGGTTCTCCTGAGCATCCACCTTCCCCTCCTGGATGAGGCGAACACCTTCGGACAACTCCACCGCCACCGGCTCACCACCCCACGCCCGGATCATCTCCTCGTGGAGGGCGTTGGGCTGGAGCCGCACCCGCATACCGGCGACGTCGGCAGGCGTCCTTATGGGCCGGATGCGATTCGTCATGTGCCGGAAGCCGTTGTCCCAATAGCCGAGGACCTCGAACCCGGTGCGGCGCTCGGTGGCGAGCGTCAGATCTCGTCCCAGCTCCCCGTCGAGCGCAGCGTGGGCGTCTTCGAGGCTCCCGAAGAGGTAGGGCCGTTCGAGGACGTTCAACTCGGGAACTCGGTCACCGAGGTAGCTGGTCGAGAAGTAGCAGCACAACAGCTCGCCGGCTTCGACCAGGCGAAGAAGGTCGGTGGCGGGGCGTCCCTCGTCCATGATGTTGTGAGTCACATGCACCTGCAACCCCGCAGACCGGATTCCGTCGGCGAGGCGGTCGAGCGCCCGGCCATGGGTGCTCTCGGCGGGCGCGTAGCCAGCAATGCGAAGTGGGGGCACGGCGGACTCCTCCGGATCAGTCGGTGAGGAACGATTGGACCAGACCCCAGAACTCCACGGGAGTCTGGAGTTGGGGGGCGTGGGCGACGCCCTGCATGACTTCCAGGCGCGCCCCCGGTACGGACGAGGCGAGCTCGGCAGCCATCGCCGGCGTCGTCGCCTCGTCCTCGGATCCGACCACGATCATCGTCGGATTGGCCACCGTGGACACTTGATCCCGGTAGTCCAGATCGACGAGTGCTCGACACGCCGCGATGAACGCCTCGGGCTTCGTCCTGCGGAGCACCGTTTTGCGTTCCTCTGCTTGCTCGGGGTGTTCGGCGAGGTAGTCGGCGCTGAATATGCGCCGAACCGCGACGTCCACCAGCGCGTCCATTCCCTTCTCGCCGGCGAGCCCGATCATGTTCTTGAACGGCATCTTGGCGTCTTCGGGGAAGTGAGATCCGACCCCGGAGAGGATGAGCTTCCCGAACCGGTCACCATGCCGTATCGCGGTCCCGAGGGCGACGAATGCACCGAGGCCGTTGCCGAGTAGCACCGTGTGGTCATGATCGAAGTCTCCCACCGCGAGCAATCCGCCGATCATGTCGGCGTAGGCGTCGATCGTCGGTTCGGTCATCTCGGTCGAACCGAATCCGGGAAGGTCGACGAGGCTCACCCGATAGCTTCTGATCATCGACGGAACGATCTTGCCGAACGAGTTCCGGTCGGAGAGGAGTGAGTGGAGGAGGATCACATCGGGTCCCGAGCCCAGCTGATCCACCGATATCCGACCGGCCTCGGTTTCGAAGATCATCGCACGCTCTGTGGGTGGGGCTCCCAAGTCTATATCGTGCATGATGCGCCTGGAAGCCCTGTTGTGAAGAACATTGCGTCGTTTGTCATCCGGGGATCACCGGAAGCAACAATCGTGCTGCCTTGTTGGGCTCGAGGTGAAGAGTCGTTCGCCCTTCCAAACCTCTGCGATCTCGGGGGTCGTTGTGAAGGAACGGTCCGCATCCACTGAATCGGTTCTTGAAACTGGAGATTGCGGCCTTGTCGTCCGCTTCGCCGGAGTCATTGGTGTAATCGCGTCCTCGAACCGACAGCCCGATGGTGTATCCGGCGGGTATCACGATGGACGTCGGCCACACCTCGACGTCTACTTCCGCCATCTCCCCGGGAGCCAGCAATTGGGGAGATCCGTGGGTGTGATACGGCCGGTACGGCTCGGACAGGTCGGGGTCGGTCGCCCGGTGTGATACTCGCAGCCATCCCTGTGCCACGGGGGATCGAGGATCGAGGGCACCTTGGAACGTGACCTCGCCCCCATCGGGATCGAAGACGCGAAGCACACAAAAGAGGTCGGCGTCATCTGTAGTGGAGGACACCGTCAGCCGAACCGACGAGGGTCCGGTGACCTCGGTCGCCACCTCGAAAGGCGCGGTTCGAAAGGTCAGGCCGTCGCCCATCGTCTCGAATTCCAGCGCCCCGCCCTCAGTGACGGGTTCGTCTCGGAGCGTCAGATCCGGGTGGAGATACATCTCGGTCCAGCGCGTGCGGGGAATCGGCCACGCCTCCTCGGTTCGCTCCTCGAAATGGTCGATGTGGCGCACCTGGATGAGAACGGGGGGACGGCGATCCCACCCGTTGTCGACCCCTTTCAGAAAGTGATCGAAGAACTCGAGTTGGAGGAGCCGGCCGTAGTCGGTGTAGAAGTGCGTCCAGTGTTCGAGGCCGTGGAGCTCCAGCCATTTCTGGGACGAAGCCGACCGGACGAACCCTTCTACGTTGCCCCGGAGGTGGAGTCCGTGCCCACCCCAGTTGCCCGCGCTGAGCAGCGGGACCTCGATCCTGTCGAAATCTGGAGAACGGTCCCGGTGGTAGGAGTCGTCCGTGGGATGCGAGGCTATCTCGGTACCCAGATCACACCGGTTGGCGGCCAACGCCTCTGCGGACAGAGTCTCGAACCCGCAGACGTTGTCTCCGGTCGCGGCGCTCCTGGGACCGTTGTCGCCCAACCCGTACTGGACGGTCTTGACCTGCATGTCGTACCAGTTGTCGAAGAACGTGCACAGGATGCCGCCATGGTGCGTCATGTCTCGAAAAAAATCTGCCGCACCCTCCCACACACAGATGGCGGCGAGCGACGGAGGCTGGAGGGCAGCCACATGCCATTGGTTGATCGCCAGGTAAGAGATGCCGTTCGCTCCCACTTTCCCCGTCGACCATGGCTGGACCGCCGCCCACTCGATGCACTCGTAGAAGTCCCGGGTTTCCCGCGGTGAGAAGTGGTCGACGAACCCAGGTGACATCCCGGTGCCGCGAGAGTCGACACGCACGACCGCGTATCCGTGCGGCACCCACTTCTCGGGGTCGACGACCTCCCAGTTCTGGTAGCGGTTCGACGAGCCTTCGGCCACGTCGGGGTGACCCTCCACCATCCGGTTCCACTGGTCCGGGTATCCCTCCTGAAAAGCCAGGCCCTTGGCGTATGGGCCGTACGAGATGATCACCGGATACCGCCCGGTTTTGTCCGGCGGTCTGTAGACGTCTGCGTACATGTCGACCCCGTCGCTCATGGGGATGGCAACGTTCCAGTCGATCTGCATGCCGGCCGTCACTCGAGTCTCATTCGCAGACGATCAGCTCGGTGGGGTAACGCTGGGTGACCTCGACCCCGGATTGGGTGAGCCACATCGAGTTTCCGACCTGTACGCCGGCCGGCCCGTCGATGACGTTGGGCTGGACCACCACCAGCGCCCCAACCGGGTATTCGAACCCGTCGGGGTGGGTTGCTCCTCGGGATGATCGGGTCCGGACGATCGGCGGGAGATAAGCGCCCCCGAATCCGTGGACCAGATCGTCCCAGATGTCGAACCCGGCCGCCGAGATGCCCTCGGCGGCGTCGAGCACGTCACCCACAGTGGCCCCCGGCCCCAGAACACCGGTGATCCCGTGGTAGACGGCGAGGGCGACGTCGTGGAGTCGGCGGTATCGGGCCGTTGGTTCACATCCGATCGTGAATGTCCGCAGGATCTGACCGGCATAACCCCAAAACGTCGTGCTGATTTCGGTCACGAACACGTCGCCGGCTTGGATGGTGCGGTCCGGGTGATACTGGTGCGGCACGCACACCGAAGGGTCGTGCATCGGAGTGGTGAGCGAGAAGTGGATGAGGTTCCATGCCCGGTGGCCGAGGTACACGTTCTCGACGATCCTCGCCACCTCGAACTCGTTCATGCCGGGACGGAGCGTGGTTGCCAGGGCGTCGATGGCGGCGTCGTTCATTCTCGATGCGATGCGGACGAATGCCATCTCCGCCTCGGTCTTGACGAGGCGGAACGACTGGTACTCGGGGTTGAGGTCGATCGTTTCGAGACCCGCCTCGGTCAGCACGGTCAGGTCGGCGTGGGGCACGACTCCGATGAGTCCAACGCGCCGCCGGCCGGCGAGGATCGAAGCGAGCCGATCCGCCTGTTCAGCTGGGGTGTCGCCGCCGTAGCGGACGTCGGGGATGGCAGAGATTCGTTCGGCGTCGGGCAGGTGGTTCCACAGGCGGACCAGGAGGATCGGGAGCGTGTCGCGCGCGAACACGACATAGGACTGCACCTGCGACGGCCAGTTCGAGAAGAACTGAACCGATGTCTCGAGTGGTCCGGTCGGACCGCCGATCACGACCGCATCCAGCGAGCGATCCACCATCAGATCTGTGACCCACTGATGACGCCGGTCGAGTTCATGTTTGGGGTACCGCGGGAAGCCGTTCACCTGCTCGAACTCGTCTGCCGCCCAGTACGGGGGCCCGAACTCACCCATGAGACCGCTCGATCATGTCACGGACGACCGACGGGTGCAGCGGGTAGCGGTCCACCACAACGCCCAGATCGGCGAGGGCGTCTTCGACGGCCGAAACGATGGCGGCAGCCGCGGGAATCGTTCCACCTTCGCCTGCGCCCTTTGCGCCCAGCGGGTTGTCGGGCGAGGGAGTCTCTACGTGAACCTTCGAAAGGGGCGGCATCTCCACGGCGGTGGGGATCCTGAAGTCCATGAATGTGGTCGAGAGCGGGTGGCCTTCGTCGGTGTACGACACCTGTTCGAGCAGCGCGTTCGACAGACCATGGGCTACCCCGCCGTCGATCTGACCTTCGACGATCATCGGGTTGAGGACGGTGCCGCAGTCGTGAGCCACCGAGTAGTGCAGGACTGTGACGAGCCCCGTCTCGACGTCCACCTCCACCTCTGCCACGTGGCATCCGGACGCGTACGGCGGTCTCGGCATGGGGTGGGTCTCTTCGGCAGATATGGTCCCGCCGGCGGCGCCGGCGAGTTCGGCGATGGTGACCGACGAACCAGGGGACCCCGCCACCTGAATCGATCCTCCGGAGAACACGAGGTCGGCGGGCGAGGCCTCCAGGTGTTCGGCCGCCCGGTCACGGAGGTGGTCGGCGACGGTGCGGGCTGCGAGGGCCGCAGAGGATCCCGCGGTCACTGCCGTGCGGGACGCAACCGTGGCGACGCCGGTACCTGCTAGCTCGGTATCCGCGGAGCGGAGGCGAACGAGCCTCGGATCGATGTCGAGTTCGGTCGAGACGATCTGGGCGTACACCGTGGCGTGACCCTGCCCCTGCGATCCGGTGCCTACGACGACGTCCACTGTGCCGTCGTCGAGCACGTCAACCCGGACGCTCTCGTGTGGCCCCAGACCGGTGTCCTCGACGTATGCGGCGATGCCGAGCCCTAGCCGCCTCCCGTGGGCGGCGGCCTCTGCCTTCCTCGCCGGAAACCCTGCTGCATCGGCCAGGTCCAGCACCTTGTCGAGCGCCTCGTGGTAGGAGCCGCTGTCGTAGGTGATGTTGCCTCCGTATCGAGCGGCGAGGGGAAACTCGTATGGGAAACGGTCGCGGGGTATGAAGTTCAGTCGTCTGATCTCGGCCCGTTCGATACCCGTGGCGCGGGCGACTGCGTCGGCGGCTCGTTCGGAGATGAACGCAGCGTTGGGTCGGGCCGCTCCCCGGATGGGACTCGTGGGGACGGCGTTGGTCGCGACCACGTGCATCCGCAGGTCCATCGCCTCGAGGAGATAGGGACCCTGAATCAGTTGGAATCCGGTCATCGGCAACAGGAGCCCGTACGGAACGTAGGCGCCGTTGTCGTGCCAGATCGTGCCGCGTAGTCCCAACATCCGACCATCTGCGGACGCAGCAACTTCCAACTCCGCCACCATGTCTCGTTGTTGCTGCGTGGTGAGGAAGTGCTCTCGGCGGGTTTCGATCCATTTGACCGGCCGGTCCAGCGTGAGCGCCAGCGCCGTCAGCACATACTCCTCGGCGTAGATACCGCCTTTGGGGCCGAAGCCGCCGCCGACATCGGGGGCGATGACCCTGAGGTCGTCCCGGCCGAAGTACGCCGACAGCATCTTCTTGACGGTGTAGGGACCCTGGCTGGAGGTCCATACCGTCACGCCGTGTGCATGTCGCTCGGCGACGACGCCGCGGGTCTCCATCGAGGCGCACGCTCCGCGGTGCTGGCCGAGAGCGAGCGGGACGACGTGGTCGGCAGTTGCGAACGCCCCCGCAACGTCCCCGTACGCGGCTTCGAGCGTCGCCACCACATTGGATTGCGCGCCCAGATTGACCATCGGTGCGTTGCCGGCTCGCGCGGCGCGGAGGGTGCCGGCGGAGGGGAGCGGCTGGTAGTCGACAAAGACAGCTTCGGCGGCATCTGCTGCCTGGTATCGCGTCTCGGCCACCACAACGGCGATCGGCTCGCCGACGTAGCAGACCTCGCGCTCGGCCAGCGGCGACGCCTGTTTCCCACCGATCAGTGCCGGATGCGGGTAGGGATTCGGCATCGGAGCGGTCAACTCGAGCTCGGCAGCGGTGAATACGCCGAGGACACCGGGCATGCGGAGCGCCTCTTCGGTGTCGATCGAATCGATGAGGGCGTGCGGCTCGGTACTGCGTATGAAGGCGACGTGGGCGAGCCGGTCCGGTCTCAGGTCGTCCACGTAGTTGCCAGCGCCGGTGACGAGGCGCGGGTCCTCGAGTCGTCGCATGGACGTGCCCAGCTTGCCCGGTCGCGTTTCGGTCATGAGCGGTGGATGTCCGCGGACTGTTCGAGATAGCGGCACAGGGCAGCCGCATCGAGATCGCCGAGACCTATGTCGCGCGAACTCTCATATACGGGGATGGCAGCATCGAGCAGGGGGGTGGGAGCCCCCACGGACTCCGCGAACGCTCTGATGATTGTGGCGTCCTTCAGGATGATGTTGAGTCGGGCCGACGGTGGCTCGTAGACGTCCTCGACCATCATGGGGCCTCGGATCTCGAAGATCCGGGACGACCCAACCCCGTCTGCGATCACCTGCTGAACGACCGCCGGGTCCATGCCGGCGGCGAGACCGAGCGTGTGCGCCTCGGCGGTCGACAGGTTGTGGACGGCCACGAGGAGGTTTGCGATGAACTTCATGACAGAGCCATTGGGGAACGGACCCAAGTAATAGGTGGCGCGGCCCACGACATCGAAGACCGGTTTCGTCTGCTCGAACGCCTCTCGGGTGCCGGATGCCATGACGACGAGGGTGGCGTCGGCAGCCTGCAGGCCGGTGCCGCTGACGGGGACATCCATGAGTTCGACGTTCACTTCCGCCAAGCGGTCCCGAGCCCTGGTCTTGGCGTCGATGGGAAAGACCCCCATCTCGGCAGCGATCAGCCCGTCGTGGGCACCGGCTACGACGTCCTCGGTGGCTGCTTCGAGCGCCGACACGGTGGGGAGTGAGAAGATGACGAGGTCCGAGTTCGCAGCCACGGCCGCGCCCGACTCGTATGCGGTCCCGCCGAGGGACGTGAAGTCGTGGCGTTTTTCCTCCACCACGTCGTATCCGCCGACTTCATAGCCGGCGGCGAGGAGATGTTTGGACATGGCGGAGCCCATCACTCCGAGTCCGATGACACCAATGCGCTTCACGTCTCGCCCTTTCCCGGATCATGCATCATATACGATCGCCCTTCGCGCTACCCGGGAGGGGACTCACATGCGGATCATCGATCTCACGGTGCCGATCTCCGGCACCACCTACAGTCCACCATCGGTCAACAAACCGATAGGTGTCGAGGTTCGGACCCGGGAGTCCGAGTACGGGGGTGAGACGCACTACTGGCAGCTGACCAAGGTGGACATGGCGCTCCACTCCGGACCTCACGTGGACTTCTCACGCCATCACGCTCCGGACGGTGAAACCGTCGACGATGTCGAGCTCGACAGGGTGTGCGGCCGGGCCGTCTTGTTCGACCTGGGTCAGGTTGATCCACGTCACCGGATCGGCGTCGACGATTTGGAACGGGTCGACCCGGGACTCGAACGGGGTCAGATCGCTCTGGTCCGGACTCATTGGACCGACCGGGCATGGGGAGAGTTTCCGCGCTACTACGTCGACTCACCCGAATGCAGCCCGGAAGCAGCCGAATGGTTGGTCGAGCGCGGCGCCAAGGCGGTCGGGTTCGACTGTTTCCCAGAGGGTTCTGCCAAGAAGACCGACTACGAACCCCACGAGTTCGTCATCCACCGCACCTTCGGTGAGGCGGGGGTCGTGCTCATGCAGCAGCTCTGTCACCTCGATCTGCTGCCCCGATCGGCGCCTGTGGATTTTTTCGGACCGTTCATGAAGTTCGCCGGCGCCGAGGGTGCCCCCGCCCGGTTCTTCGCCGTCACGTAGGCCCGAGCTTCGCTCGGGCCGTACTGGGTACTGGGTACCTGAGCCCGAACTTCACTCGGGCCCTCAGCGGGTCAGCGGGTCAGGGGGTCAGCAAGTCTGCTTCCTCGCTTCCTCGCTTCCTCGCTTCCTCGCTCTGTCCCAGTACTCAGTACTCAGTACCCGCGACCGCCCATGCCGGGGAGGAACATGCCGGAGCGCGTGTCGTGGGCGTGTCCGTCCCGGGCGATCTCCTCGCCTCGCAGGTAGGTGGCGACGATGCGGCCCTTGAAGGTGCGGCCTGCATACGGCGACCAGCCCGCCTTCGAGATGATGTCGCCGTTCGCGACCGTCCAGTTCTGCTCAGGGTCGATGAGCACGAAGTCGGCGTCGGCTCCGACCCGAATCGCCCCCTTCCGGGTCGCCAGCCCGTATCGCTCGGCCGGGGCCTGCGAATACAACCGCGCGGCAGTGGTCAGGTCGATGACACCTGTGAGGGCGGCGTCGATGAGGAACGGGTATGTGGTGTCGAGTCCGGGAAGACCAAACGGTGCCTCCCACATGTCGCCGTGCGACTTCTGTTCCATCGTCGAGGGGGCGTGGTCGGTCGAGAAGTGGGAGAAGGCTCCCGACCTCACGGCCTCCCACATCTCGTTTCGGTCTGCCTCGTCGCGGATCCTGGCGGGTGGAGTGAACTTGCGGAGCGGGCCCTCGGCGAGGACCTCGGCCTCTTCGAGTGCGAAATACTGCGGGCAGGCTTCGGCCGCGATGTCGGCACCCCATCTCCGGGCGGCAGCGACCACCTCGATCACCTCGGCGCTCGAGACGTGGGCGAAGGTCACCGCGGCCCGAGTGGCCCGGGCGATCACCGACGCGGCGGCGATTGCCACCAGTTCGGCCTCCCGGTTTCGCCACTCGGTCAGGATGCCGGGGTCGGCCCGACCTTCCGCACGAAGCAGGCGTTCGGCCTCCGCGGTCATCGATTCGTCCTCGCAGTGGATGAGGGCTCGGGCGTCACGGTCCGCAACGGCGGCGAGCGCTGCATGCAGGTGACCTGGGTCGATGCCGGGAACACCGTGGGTCGTGCAGGTGAAGATCTTGAAGAAGGCGACTCCCGCGTCCCACAGGCCGGGGATCTGGGAAATCCTGTCGGGCCAGACGTGAGCGGCGAGCGCGAAGTCGACGTTTGAGCGGCCCGTCAGATGGCTGCGCTTCTCCGCCAGGTCGGCAACCTCGCGAATCGGGTGGGCGTGGGTGTGTTCGATGATGGTCGTGACGCCCCGGGCGGCCGCCGCCCTCGTCCCGGTCGGGAAGTCCTCGCGCTCGGTCGGCCCCGGGTCCATCAGGTGCACGTGGGTGTCCACGCCGCCCGGCATCATCACGAGTCCGCCCGCGGCCACTTCGGGCAGGTCGGCCCGGTCACCGCCGATCCGCGCAAAGCGGCCGTTCTCGACCACCACGTCGCCTTCCACGAGTCCGGTGGGGGTCACCACCCGAGCGTTACGCACCACGCATGTCTTCATCCGGATTCCGCCTGATCTGACAACATATAGGATCTCGGAGTCGACGTTACAGGAGCGCACGTGGAGCAGGTGAGACTGGCGAGCATCGGACTGGGATGGTGGGGCAAGGTTCTCGCCGAAGCGGTGGCGAAGACGGGTGAAGCGTCGATCGTGAGCTGCTTCGCCCGGGGCGAGGCAGGGAGGGCGGCATTCGCCGAACAATTCGGTTGCCGTCAAGCCGGGTCACTGGAGGACCTGATGGCGGACCCGGAGGTGGAGGGCGTCCTGGTGGCAACGTCGCACGGGAGTCATCGGACGCTCGTGGAAATGGCTGCTGCCGCAGGCAAGGCGATCTTCGTCGAGAAGCCCCTGACGACGCTCGTGGAGGACGCCAAAGCGTGCGTCGAGGCAGCGGAAGGCGCCGGCATCGTGCTCCAGGTGGGGCATCAGCGCCGGAGGACCGCCGCCAATCGGCGGATCAACCGGCTCCTGGCCGAGGGTGCACTGGGCGAGATTCAGATGCTGGAGGGGCGTCAGACGATCCCGAACGGGTTCACGATGCCCGACGAAGCATGGCGCTGGAACGCCGATGAGAGCCCGCTGGGCTCGATGACCTCGTTGGGTATCCACAAGCTCGAATCGATGCAGTACCACGCGGGTCCGGTGAAGTCGGTTTTCTGTTTCACGCGAGCGGGTCGGAGGGTCTCGATCGACGAGGCCACCTGCCTGGCACTGGAGTTCGAGAGCGGGGCCGTGGGAACGCTCGTCACGTCGTTCTTCACGCCGGTTGCTTCGGAGCTCACGGTCTTCGGGACAGAGGCGACGGCGTTCAACACCGCCGATGGATCGAAGCTCCACATCCAAAAACGGGGAGAGGCGACCCGGGAAGAAGTCGAACTGGAACCCGTGGAACCGGTCGTGGACCAGTTGGCCGAATTCGCGCGGGCGATACGCGGCGAAGGTTCGGTGGAGGTCGACGGTCGGGTGGGCATGGGCATCGTGGCCATCCTGCAAGCAGCCGTCGAAAGCTCGAGGACGGGCCAGTCGATCCCCATTTCGGACGTGTTGTGATCAGGCGATTCAACCCCGTTGGTGTTCCGGGTCCCTTCAACACCTACAGCCACGGTGTCGAAGTGACGCCTCCCACCCGGCTGCTGTTTGGCGCCGGGCAGGCGGGTGTCGACAGCGACGGCGCGGTGGCTGCCGGAATCGAGGCCCAGTCCCGGCTGGTCTGGCAACACATAGCGTCGATACTCGCCGAGGCGGACATGGAAATCACCGACATCGTCCAGTTGAACATGCTGCTGGTCGATCGGGAAGACCGGGCCGGCGCCTCCAGGGTGCGGTCGGAATTCCTCGGTGACCACAGGCCGGCATCCACGCTGATGGTCGTTTCGGGCCTGGCCAATCCGGACTGGCTCATAGAGGTCGACTTCATCGCCGCCAAGGATTCGTCGACCGGGCCCGCATAGCCGAAGCAGTCGCTGCTCGGGGTCGGCTGATAGCGGTGAGTTGCCGTTCTAGGGGAACAAGACCTCGATCATCGGTGCCTGGGTCACCAGGACATCGAGTTCGGCCTGGGTCGAGTACCAGGAGATCTCGGGGTCGGCGGTTCGAAAGAACCGTTCCCTGAAAGCTTGATCGGTGATCTCGACAGCCTGCGCCTCGAAGGTGGCTCCGTTGGCGTGGACTATCAGCCGGGGGTCCGCCCGAAGGTTGGCCAGCCAGTGGCGGGGACCCGGAGTGCCAGTGACGATGAATCGGTCCTCGGTGTGAAACCACCAGATCTCGACTCGTCGGGGAAGCCCGGATGTCCGACCGAACGTTGTCATGTCAATCGTGCGGATGGCGGCTAGTTCGGCGCGGAGAGTGGAATCGATCGGCATCCGGTCGACGTTACGACTTCAAGCATGGTTGAAGTCAAGCCCCTGTCAGAAGTGGTTGCCAGGGTGCTGGATCTTCTCGGTCATGTGGTCGGTGCTGATCGGCCTGCCCTCGGCGATGATCTCGTCGACCTTCATCCGTTCCCGATTGTCGACCGGTTTCCGGCCGGGCCGCAGCCACCTTCTGATCCGAGTCATGAGGCTCGGCTTGTCTGATGACATGAGTTCATGGTCGTCCGATCGGCGGTGTGGGCGCAATGGTCGGAGGTCCCACTGTCGTCGAGTGCGGACGGGTCGCAAGGTCGATCCTGCACGATATAGGATCGGTTTCGGAGGTAGGGCCGATATGCGTGGATACCGGATCGAGAGTTGGGGCACGGACCCGGTTCTGACAGATGTCCCTGACCCTGTCCCCGGGCGCGGGGAGGTGCTGGTTCAAGTCGAAGCCTGTGGCGTCGGGGCCACGGTCCTCAACTGCATCAATGGAGATCTCGCCAACGATCCGGAGCTCTTGCCCAGGGTGCCGGGCCACGAGTTCGTGGGCGTCATCAGAGACGTCGGTCCCGGGGTCGATCCGACCGTGGTCGGTCGGAGGATCGCCGCCTACTTCTATCTCTTCTGCGGTCGATGTGGCCCATGCACCACCGGCCTCGAGCAGCGATGCTCCCGCCTGGCCGGGTTCGTGGGGGTTCACCGTGACGGCGGCTATGCACCGTTGGCGACGCTTCCGGTGAGGAACGCTGTGGCCATCCCCGATGATCTGGATCCCATCGCCGCGACCGTCGTGCCCGACGCCGTGGCAACGTCACTCCACCTCACGCATCGCGCCGGCATCGGGACCGGAGACCGGGTCGTGATCATGGGTGCCGGGGGAGGGGTGGGGATGCACGCGATTCAGACCACTCTCAACGCCGGGGCTGCGGTGGTGGGTATCGACATGACAACAGAGAAGCTCGACGCCATCTCCGATCTGGGGGCGGCGGCCGCTCGTGGCGAGGATCTGACGGGATTGTCCCCGGAACTGTTCGGAGGGGAGCGGGCCACCGTGGTCGTGGACTTCGTGGGGACTCCCGAGACCGTGGACTGGTCGCTCGACGCGCTTGGTATGGGTGGGCGATTCGTAACGCTGACCACCTTTCGGGACCGATCGGCGACATTTCGCTCGCGGCGAATGGTGTTCCAGGAGCTGGCTCTGCTGGGCTCCAGGTATACAACTCGAACTGAGCTCGAGCATGCCGCTCGGATGGTGAGCTCGGGCGCCGTCAAGCCGGTCATCGGTGCGACGAAGCGCCTGGAAGACGTCCTCGAACTGCACGCCATGCTGCGCGCCAACGAGTTGGTGGGTCGAGGCGCGTTGGAGTTGTGAAGCGACGATGGGAGAACAGATGATTGAGAGATCGCAGGGAAACGGGGGGGTTGGTGGACTCACGTTGCCGCTTGCCGACCAGATCGCGTCGGCGGTCATCGACTGGGGCAGATCGAACGGCTCTGGCCGTCTCACCGCTGCCGTGCTCGACGCAGGCGGACACCTGATCGTTCTGAAGCGAGACGACGGCGCCGAGTTCCTCCGGCCCGATATCGCCATCGGCAAGGCCTGGGGTGCGCTCGCCATGGGTATCCCCGGCCGGCTCCTGGCAGACAAGGCAGCCAAGATCCCTCAATTCATGACGGCCGTTTCGGTGATGTCCGGGGGTCGCATGGTCCCGGTTGCAGGCGGGGTCCTCATCAGGCGGGACAGTCTGGTGGTCGGAGCAGTCGGAGTGTCGGGCGACACGTCGGAGGTCGACGAGGCATCCGCCGTCCACGCGGTGGAAGCGGTCGGGCTCGAAGCCGACGTCGGGCAGCGGGAAGAGTGGAACCGGCCGTGATCGGTCTCGTCGACGAGGCGCTTCGACCGTGAATCGGGCCGACTCGACCTCAGCCGACGTGCATGAGTACCTTGAGCGAACTGGGATCGTGTACCAACTGGAACGCCTCTTCGGCATCGTCGAGACCGAGTTGATGGGTGACGATGGGCTCGAGGTCGAGACGTCCTGACGACGCCAGTTCGATTCCATCCGCGTAGTCGCCGGGCAGGGCTGCCCGCGGGTTGTGCAGCGTCAGCTCCTTGAAATACAGCTGGTAGTACGGCAGGCCTTCACCACCACCGGTCAGCGTCCCGAATACCAGGACTTCACCCCCGATCGCGGCCAGGTCGATGGATTGGGCGAGGGTACGTTCGGTGCCTGCCGCTTCAACCACCAGATCGGGGCCCCTACCGGTCGTGACCTCGGCCAGCACGCCCACGGCCTCGTCGGGGGCGGCGGTCGCCACGGCACCGAGCCGGAGTGCGAGATCTCTTTTCCACTCGGACCTCGTGATCCCGACCACTGTCACTCCCCGCTGCGTGAGTATCTGGCTCATGAGCTGGCCTGCCACCCCCAACCCGATGACAGCCGCGGTCTGGCCGGGGAAGGGGTTCACCGTCTTCTGGGCGTGAACACACGTGCCCAACACCTGGAGCAAACCGGCGGCGGTGGCAGAGATCGAGTCCGGCACGGGGAGGAGTTGGCGGGCGGGGACCGAAACCAGCTCCGCGAAGACACCGTCGATCTCTCGACCCATGAGACCTGCATTCAGGCAGAGATGACCCCGACCCCGAACGCACAGGTGACAATGCCCGCAGCTCGACGCCGGATCGATGAGCACCCGATCGCCCGCCCCGAAGGGCGATCCCACCGGCGCCGACACGACCTCGCCGATCATCTCGTGCCCCATCACCCTCGGGTAGGCGACGGGAATGGCGCCTTTGAAGACTTTCACGTCGGTCCCGCATATGCCTACCGTGCGGCTGCGAACGATGATTTCTCCGTCTGGTTCCGGAACATCGGCAACTTCGAGTGTGGTGGGGGCGGTGACCCTTACGGCTTTCAAGGTGGCTCCTGGGACGAGTAGGTGAATGTTATAGGATGCACGATCCTGCACTGGAGTAGGTATGAGCGAGGGAGCGCCCGTCGTTTCGGTCGACGGTGTGACGGTGATCAAGGATGGAAACCGATTGATCCAAGACGTGGATTGGACGATCCGCGCCGGCGAGCGCTGGATTCTGTTCGGCGCCAACGGGTCCGGAAAAACGACTCTCATGGAGGTCGTGTCGTCCTACTTGTTCCCCGCCCGAGGATCGGTTCACCTGTTCGGACATCGATTGGGCAAGGTGGATGTTCGCAAGCTCCGGCCCCGAATCGGATATGTCGGCCCTGCGCCCACCGCACTGGTCAGGACCACATTTCCGAGCATCGAGATCGTTCTGACAGGTCTCCACGCCAGTTTCGTCGACACGCGCTGGCACACCTACGACGAGGCCGACTGGGAGCGGGCTCGTGAGTGTCTGCGAATCCTCCACGCCGATCGACTGTCGGATCGCCAATTCGGGACGATGTCGGAAGGCGAGAAGAAGCGGGTGCTCATAGCGCGGAGTCTCATGTCCCGACCGGACCTGTTGCTGTTGGACGAACCCGGCTCGGGGTTGGACCTGGGCGCTCGCAACGACTGGTCGACTCTCTGGCGGCGCTGGCGGCGAGCCCGGAGCAGACTCCGGTGGTGCTCGTCACGCACCATGTCGAAGAGATCCCACCGGGATTCGATCACATTCTCATGCTCGCAGGAGGACGGGTCGTCACGTCGGGGAGGATCGAGGAGGTTTTGACTTCCGAGGCATTGTCCGAGACGTTCGACATGCCGCTCCAGCTCGAACGGCGCGAATTGCGCTGGCACGCCTGGGCTCCCCAGTCAGGCTGATCCACGTCAGTCCGGTGGGACTGGGCACATGCCAGGGCGACGATCGCCAGCACCAAGGTCGTGCGGAACCTCCCCATGCCGTCAGTCTGGCAGTCCGGGCCACACGCTCGAGGGCGCAGGCAAAGCGGAGTGCGGTCGGGTCTCGCATCGGTGTCCTCTGCTGCCTCGATCGCCGAAGCTGCCGAGTTGGTCACGCCACTCGACAAGATGTGCTGCGAACCGGGCCCACGGATGGCGGCGATCGCCGATCGACCTCAATCGGCCGGCGCCCTCATCGATACAGAGGCTGCTGCCGCACTCGTCCGCTTCGAGGAGATGAGGGGCATGGTGGGGGCGCTTCAGGTGGGGTGCTGTGCACCGGCTCGTATGCCCCCCTACGCCCGCGTGCTCGAGCACCTCACCTCGGCTCAACGGGAGGTCGACGAAGCTCTGGGGGCGATCACTGAGTTCGAGGTTGTTGACGCCGCCCACCCTGAGCGACAAACATGCACCCGTGTTCTCCGACGACGGTCTCTCGCTGCCCGCCTTCTCCGGTGCTGCCCGGCAGACGGCTCACGAATACGTCCGCGAGGTCCTGCGCCGCGCGATCCTCAACGGTGAGCTCGAGAGCGGATCGCGTCTCGTACAAGCCGAACTCGCGGCAACGCTCGAGGTCAGTACCACGCCGGTCAGGGAGGCCCTCCGCGATCTTGCCTCCGAAGGACTGATCAGGTTCGATCCCCACCGTGGTGCGGTCGTTGCCGAACTGAATCCCGACGAGCTTCGGGAGATCTACGAGATCCGCCAGATCCTCGAACCCCATGCCATGGCACAAGCCGTTCCGGTGATCGGGGACAAGACCATCGAGACGCTCAAGAAGCTCCATCAGCGCATGCTCGATGACAAACACTCAGCGTCGTTCGTCGACTACAACCGCACGTTCCACATGGCGATCTACGAGGCGGCTGCGTCGCCGCGACTGGTCACAATCATACGAAGCCTCGAGGATGCCGCTGTGATGTACATCGGTGCATCGTTGAAGACCGTCCCCGGCCTGAGAGACTCCGCCAATCACGACCACGGCGAGATCCTCGACGCCATCGAACGCCGTGACGTGGAAGCGGCCGTCGCTGCCATCAAACGGCACCTGACCCTTCCGCTGAAGGCATTGGAAGGGAAGTAGGGCCCTCGCTTCGCTCGGCCCGTACTGGGTACTGGGTACTGGGTACTGGGACCCGAGTCTTCCCCTCCGCCTCCTCGCCTCCTAGCTTCCTCGCCTCCTAGCTTCCTCGCCTCCTAGCTTCCTCGCCTCCTAGCTTCCTCGCCTAATCGCCGACTGGAGACTGGAGACTGGAGACTGGAGACTGGAGACTGGAGACTGGAGACTGGAGACTGGAGACTGGAGACTGGAGACTGGAGACTGGCTATGCCGACTTGACTTGCATGTCTTCGAACCGGCCGAGGATTTCGGCCTGCATCGTCGCCACTTTCGGATCGGACGCCTTGCGGGGGTGAGGAAGGTCGATGGCGATGTCGTCGTAGATGGTGCCACCGGGCGCCAGGACGATGATCCGATCGGACAGCTGGACCGCCTCCATCACATCGTGGGTCACGAACAGCACGGTCTTCTTGGTCTGCGACCACAGATCCTGGAGGTGATCTCGGAGTGACCGAGCGGTGATGGCATCGAGATGGCTGAACGGCTCGTCCATCAACAGAAGGTCGGGTGCGACGGAGAATGCACGGGCGATACCGATCCGCTGTTGCATGCCGCCAGACAGCTGCCCGGGAAACATGTCGACCGTGTGTTCGAGTTCGACCATCCGGAGGTACTTCATCACCTCGGACCTGGCGGTGTCCTCGTCGTCG
>JAOUGY010000006.1 GCA_029865445.1 Acidimicrobiia bacterium
CCGCTCCACCGCAGCCCGGGTCGCCGAAGCCACGACGGAATCAACAGGCAGACCGCCGAGGGTCGGCGAGAACGCGATCCTCAACGTCGCCGGGTCGGGTGGACGGAGCGGAGGCGCAAACGGCTCAGGAGCCTGGAGTATCGAGACCGGCACCCGAGCGTCCGGACCGGCGAGCGCAGACAGGAACAGAGCGACATCGTCGACTGTCCGCGCCATGGGGCCTTCGACGCCCATCGAATCCCAGGCCAGTTTCGTGGGCCACGCCGGGACGCGACCCGGGGAAGGTCGGAGCCCGACGACGCCACAGAAGCTCGCCGGATTGCGCAGGGACCCGCCCAAGTCGGAGCCGTCGGCGAGCGGAACCATGCCCGCGGCGAGTGCCGCCGCAGCTCCCCCAGACGACCCACCGGCTGAGACGGACGGATCGGCAGGGTTTCGGGTCACGCCGAACACCGGGTTGAAGGTGTGAGAGCCTGCGCCGAATTCAGGCGTGTTGGTCTTGCCGATCGTGATGGCGCCGGCCGCTCTCGCCCGGGTCACGACGAGCCCATCGACATCGGGGACATCGTCGGCGAACAGCGGTGAACCCTGGGTGGTTCTGATGCCGGCGGTGGGTATTAGGTCCTTGTGGGCGACCGGCAAACCGTGGAGCGGCCCCGACGGGCCGGTCGACGCGAAGTGCTCGTCGATGGCTGCGGCTTCGGCGAGCGCCTTCTCTCCAACAAGCGTGACGATGGCGTTGATCGTCGGGTTGACCTCTTCGATCCGGCGGAGGTGCGCCTCGACCACCTCCCGTGCGCTCAACTCACCAGACGTTGTGGCTCGGGCGAGGTCGACCGCCGACCGGAGGTGTAGTTCCACTCAGCGCGCCACCTGGGCGAACGTCTCGAACAGCGGCGTATCGACGCCATCGTTCCGCTCGGGATGCCACTGGACACCGACGCACCACCAGTTCGGCGACGTGGTGGTCACCGCCTCGATGATGCCGTCGGGGCTGACTGCTTCGACGGTCAGTCCGTCCCCCACGGTTTCGATCGCCTGATGGTGGATGGTGTTGACGTCGAGGCGCGTCGTACCGTAGATCTCGGAGAGGAGACCACCGGGCGTCAAGGAAACGGGATGCTTCGCTTCCAGGATCTCCTCCCCGCTCTTCCCCGAAAGCGGTGCGTGGACGGTGCCCTCCGCCAGGATCTCTTGTCGCAGCGTGCCGCCATGGGCGACGTTGAGGATCTGGTGGCCTCGGCAGATGCACAGCGTGGGGATCCGGCGAGCTTCGGCGCGCTTCAGGAGAGCGATCTCCCACTGGTCGACAACCGGGTCGCAGTCGTACGACCTCTCGTTGGGCGCACCGTATGTCGAAGGGTCGACGTCACCTCCACCCGACAGCACCAGACCATCCACACGGTCGAGGATCGCTCCCACTTCATCGCTTGGTCGGGCGTTCGGAATCAGCAACGGCGTGACACCGGCGGCGGCGATCGAACGAACGTAGGCGTCCGACAGGGCGTGGAGTACCTCGGGGTCGCCGAGCGGCGTCCGGAGTCCTCTCCTCCACACGACAATCCCGACAACCGGTTTGAACATCAGCCGAGGCTACCGCCAATCGGAGCGACGCGACCCGGTCAAGCCGTCCAGCCGCCATCGGGTCGTTCGAACCAGACGTGTACCTGACCGGTACCCGTGGCGTTCTCGTATTCGCTGAAGAGTTCACCGCGGGCGGTGCAGTCTCGACCACCGACGGCGGCCACCATCATGAGGTAGTGCCCGAAGCCTGCCTCCGGGAGGTGGCGGTCGTAGTCGTCCATGGTGTCGATGATGGCGGCGTGATTGCCCTGCTTCATCCATTCGATGCGTTGGAGGTCCGCTTCGCGGGCCTCCGGGGTGACGATGTGGATCGGGTCGGAGGCCTCGTGTTTGGCGATCTCCTTGAGTCGCCAGAACCGGTGGCTCATACCGCCCGATCCGAGCAGGATGACCCGGCGGTCGCCGATGCGGCTGACCGCTTCACCGACCGCCTCGCCTACGGTGAGGAAGTCGTCGGCCTCTCCGGTCTGAGCGATGCTCACAGACACGAACGCCTCGCCTCTTCCCAGGAAGTGAATCACGTTGGTGGTGGCGTAGTAGACGGGGAGATAGGGGTCGTCGGAGGCGTGCATCGGTGTCCCGAGCTCTTCGCCGCACTTGGCGATCATCCGACCGAGTTCGGGGTCGCCCGGGTAGTCGTATGGGAGTTGGGACATCCCCCGCGGGAGCTCCGAGGATGTGAAGGTCCCGGATCGGCGATCGTGAGCGGTGACCACGTGTTCGACGGTGGTGAACCAATGCGAGTCGAAGATCACCACCGTGTCTGCTCCGAGCCGATCGAACACGTCTGTCCTCAGCCGGTGATATCCGGGGACGAAGCTGATCTCTTTGCCCTCGTTCAGTTCGTGACGCTGTTCCTCCGAGAACATGATGGTGGGTACGTGCGAAACCAAACCCACTCCAACGATCCCACCCATGCCATCACCTCGTTCTCGCCCAAATCGTTTGGTACCGAACGATAGTGAGACCCGGGGCGGCGGGCAATGGACGATCGGCGTGGGACTGGTCTCCGCCCAGCCGCCGGCTAACCGGCGGCGCCGATGATCGACCGGAGCAGCCGCGCCATCTCGAGACGGTCTTCGGTCGAGAGGGGGGAGGTCAAGGCGACCTCATGCAGATGGAAGACGGGGAAGACAGACTCGATCATGTCCCGGCCGGCCTCGGTGAGGTCCACCTCGACCCGCCGCCTGTCGGACGACAGACGGGTTCGCGTCACCAATCCCCGCTTTTCCAAGGTCGCCACCACACCCGTGAGGGTGCCTTTCGCCATACCGCACTCCTCGGCGAGGGCGTGCGACTCGTGTGGGCCCCACACCCACAACACGAAGAGAGCGGTAAATCCCCCCCAACTGAGGCCGTGACCGCCCAGCACCTCACGCTCCATGAAGTTGCGGATGGCGTTGGCTGCCCGATAGATGTTGGAGATCGCCTGCAGCGAGGAGAAGTCGAACCGGCGATCGTCGCCCAGCTTGGCCACGATGTCGCGCTCGGCTTCGAGCAACCCCTCGTGATCGTCGAGTCTCACAACCATGATGGCGATCCTAGGAGTTCGCGGCCCGCGGTCCCGCAGACCCGAACCGCCGTCCTGTACGAAATTGCGTAGCTCAGTGCCGTATACGGCACTGGCGAACGCAATTTCGGGTGTCAGGAGAGCGTGATGCCCTGGCGCCAGGATGTGCCTACCCGGTGATAGAAGCCACCGATCATCTCGACCGGCTCCAGCCGGGACAGCTCCTCGGTCGGGGCGTCGAACAAGGACACTTCGGCGTCGGCCGCCCACACGTCGGCCACCTCACCGTCGTATCCCCGCATGGTGACCAACTCGGCGAGGCTGTCGGTCCCATCGGACTCGATGCGCGGCATCCACCGATGGTGCAGCATGGGGTGGCCGTTGACAAACCCGGGCCGGTCCACCGGCTCCGTGAGCGTGATTCTGGCCTCGGCCAGACGCCGGCCGTACGACGACACGGTGGCGCCGAACCGGCCACCGGCCTCCAGCCGCGGACCTGCCTTGCCGACCGTCACCGGCCGGGTCATCCACATTTCGCCGAGCTTCTTCGGGTAGCCCTGGTGGTAACCCCGCAGCATTGCGAAGTCCTTGTCGACCCAGATGTAGGCGCAGCGGGACCACACCTCACCCCGCCAGAAGCATCGCACCACGACGAACGTCTCCTTGTACTGGGACCGCACCGGATCCAACAGCTCGTCAAGAGAATCCGAACAGCTTTGCCAGTCGGCCCAGATCAGGGCGACGGCTCCCGGGTCCTCGGGCGCCGGCTCGAGGCCCTCGGGGAGCAGTTCGGCGACCCGGGCAGGGTCGGTTCGCCACTCGACGGTGAGCATCTCACCCGAGTAATGCCAGGGTGGGTTCGGTACCAGCGACGATCGACCGGTGGCCGTTCGGGGAACCATGAATCCTCGTACTGACATCACATCTCCTCAGAGTCGGGTGACTGCCACTGTTCAGACCGCCGCTCTCTCGCCTATCGTTTGGTGCCGAACGATATCAGTGTCACCCGAGGCGCGGAGGAGCATGACCGAGTATCGACGCATCCTGATCGACGGCTACCCGATGTTGACCGAGCGCCGGGATGAGGAGCTTCGCACCGCCGACGGTCGATCCGTTCCGGTCGATGAAGCGGTCCATCTCCCGCCCGTCGAACCCACTAAGATCATCGCCGTCCACCTCAACTACCACAGCCGGGTGCAGGAATTCATGACCAGACTGCCGCCGGCACCCACGTACTTCCACAAGCCGACAACGGCGCTCAACTCTCACAAGGGCGCCGTCGTCAGACCGGAACGGTGCAGGTGGCTCAACTACGAAGGCGAGATCGCCATCGTCATCGGTCGAACGTGCCGCAACGTCTCGCCCGCGGATGCCGGGGACTACATCGCCGGGTACACGATCGGCAACGACTACGGGCTCCATGACTTCCGCGACACCGATGCCGGTTCGATGCTGAGGGTGAAGGGCTCGGACACGCTGTGTCCGCTGGGCCCCGGTCTGGTCACCGACTGGGACTTTCACGGCAAGGCGATCAGGACCCTGGTGAACGGTCGGGTGGTTCAGGACGGGAACACCTCGGACATGGAGTGGGACATGCACTACCTGGTCGCCGACATCGCCCGCACGATCACGCTCGTTCCCGGCGACGTCATCCTGTCCGGAACTCCGGCAGGATCGCGGCCGGTGGAACCCGGCGACGTTGTGACGGTGGAGGTCGAGGGACTCGGTTCCCTGGAGAACGCCATCGTGTCAGGACCGATTCCGATCCGCGACGACGTGGGTGCCCAACCCAGCGAGTCCGAAGAGGTCCTCTCGACTGCGCTGGGTGGCGACTGGGAGTTCCGTGGGATCCGCGCTCCCAAGGGACCGGGAGCGAAGCATTACGAGAGCGAGCTGGAGGACTGAGGTGATACCGGTCCGCCTTCGAACAATGGATCTCACTCCGGCCGACCAGCCGGACCCATCACTCGAACCGAGGGCCCTCCTGGAGGCCTGGTTGCGGTATCAGCGCCACGAGTTCGTGCGCAAGATGCGGGACCTCACCAGCGGGCAACTCGCGGAATGGTCGGTTCCCCCTCTCGAGTTGTCGGTTCTGGGATTGGTGCGGCACATGACCCAGATGAACCACGTGTACCTGTCGTGGGGGCTGGGCGGCGGGGAACAAGTCCTCGCCTATGGCGACGACGATTATCCCGGCGGGTCGGCGGACACGGTCGACGAGGACCTCGACCGCTACTTCGCCGAGGTCGACAAGGCTCAGCAGATCGTCGGAGGGATGGACTCGCTCGACGCTCCGGGTCTCGGCCACGGCCGCCCGCTGGGGGCGACCCTCCTGAAGATGATCGACGAGTACGCACTTCACGCCGGACAGGCTCACATGCTGAGGTTCGCCGCGCTGGGAGAGCTCCGCCGCTGACACCGAGGGCCGTGGTCCATCACCGGCCCGGATCTGGCACACTCACAGCCATGCGACGGATCGCGCTGCCGCTCATCAAGCTGATCCACTCCGCGATCTTCTTCGTCGTCGAGGCGTGCGTGATGATCGTGCTCTGGGATGGGATCCGGCGAAAGCGCACCCGACGAACCGCGCTCGCCGCCGGCGTCGTCACCACCGAGATTGCAGTGTTTCTGAGCAATGGAGCACGATGCCCGCTCACCGCAGTAGCTCGGAATCTCGGAGCCGATTCCGGCTCGGTGACCGACATCTACCTGCCGAAGAACCTCGCTCACGCCCTCCCCGTCATCCACGCTCCCTTGGTGGCCTGGGCACTGTGGCTCCATCGCGACGCCTTCCGGAGAGCGAAGTGAACACACCCTGGCTGACCCTCGACCTGGATCGGCTCGATCGGAACGTGAACCGGATGCGCGACCGCATGGCAGGTCTGGGAGTTTCGCTCAGACCGCACATGAAGACGGCCAAGTCGATCGACGTGGCGAAGCGGGTGCTCGAACCGGGCCAGGGCATCACCGTGTCGACGCTCGCCGAGGCCGAGTACTTCGCCGCCCACGGGATCACCGACATCCTGTACGCGGTCGGCGTGACGCCATCGAAGCTCGGCACGGCCGCCGACCTCCGCCACCAGGGTGTGGACCTCCAAGTCGTGGTCGACTCGTTGGAAGCGGCAGCAGCGTGCGTCGGAAACCACCGGGTTTGGATCGAGGTCGACTGCGACGGACGCCGGGGTGGAGTCACCCCGGACGGCCGGGCGCTGCTGTCGATCGCCGGCGTCCTCGGCGACTCGCTCGCCGGAGTGATGACCCACGCCGGAGGCGCATACGGCTGCCGGGGGGAGGTCCAGATCCGGGCGTTCGCCGAACGAGAGAGACTGGCCGTGACCACGGCGGCCACGGTGCTGAGAGGGGCGGGGCATCGATGCGCAGGCGTCAGCGTCGGATCGACACCCACCGCCACCTTCGCCGAACATCTCACCGGCGTCACGGAGGCGCGCCCCGGCGTGTACATGTTCATGGACTTGTTCCAGGCTGGAATCGGCGTGTGCGACCTCGACGACATCGCCCTGTCGGTGACCGCGTCGGTCATCGGTCATCGGGCCGACGGGTTCGTGATCGACGCCGGCGCCCTTGCGTTGTCGCTCGACCGCAGTACCTCGCAGCTCCCCGAGGACCTGGGCTACGGATTGGTCCTCGGCTCCGAGGGCCGCCGGCTCGGGGTGGTCGAACGGGTCACACAGGAACATGGGATCGTGGTCCCGGCGAATGGCGACGTCCCACCGATCGGTGCGGTGCTCAGCGTTCTTCCGAATCATGCATGTATCACCGCCGCCGGGCACGAGAGCTACCAGGTGATGTCCGGAGGTGAACGCATCGGCACATGGAAGCGGGCCACCGGCTGGTGAACCACAATGGCGGCATGCGCGCTGCCCTGTATCGAAGCCTCGGTGACCCTGACGTGATCGAAACGGCGGAGATCGACACTCCGACGCCCGGCCCTGGAGAGGTCAGGGTGAAAGTGGTCTATTCGGCCGTCAATCCCACCGACTGGAAAGCGCGGCGGGGATCCCGCGGCCCGACGATGCCGTTCCCATACGTCGTCCCCAACCAGGACGGCACAGGCGTGATCGACATGGTGGGCACGGGCGTCGACCAGGCGCGAGTCGGTCAGCGGGTGTGGATCTGGTTTGCCCAAGCGGGGCGGCAACACGGAACGGCCGCCGAGTGGGTGACCCTCCCCGAGCACCTCGCCGTCCCCCTTCCGGACTCCGCCTCGTTCGAATTGGGGGCCTGCCTCGGGGTTCCGGCCATGACGGCACATCGGGCCCTGTTCTGGGACGGCCCCATCGGCGGGTCCACTGTTTTGGTGTCGGGTGGCGCCGGAGCGGTTGGGCACTACGCGATCCAGCTCGCCAAACGAGCCGGCGCCCGGGTGATCACAACGGTGAGCTCGGACGAGAAGGCGGATCTTGCGACCGCTGCGGGCGCAGATGCTGTCGTGAACTACCGGGACCCGGGGCCCCTCAAGGCGATCCGAACGGCGGCTCCCGGTGGTATCGATCGGTTCGTCGAGGTGGCGTTGGGCGCCAACCTCGACCTCGACCTCGACGTGGCCGCACCGGGCGCCACCATCGTGTCGTATGCCACCACCCGCAGCGACCCTGCGATCCCGGTGAGTCGACTCATGTTCGGAAACGTGACCCTGCGGTTCATGCTCCTTTACGGGGTCCCCACGGAAGCGCTCACCGAGGCCGTCGAACATGTGACAGGCGCCGTGGCGGACGGGACACTCACACCGCTCCCCTTGCACCGCTTCGATCTCGCCGGCACCGCACAAGCCCACGCCGCCTGCGAGACCGGCATCATCGGCAAGGCAGTCATCGTCCCGTGACGGGCCGTGCGCGATGCGCTCTGCGCGGTGCGCCGGATGCCCCTCGGTGGATGAAGGGGACGTGGTCCGGGGTCAAGTGTGGAACTCAAGCAGTGGCGCGCCCCGTGTGAAGGCCTCAGGTCGAGAGTTGCGGGCATCGCCGATCGTGTCGGCGATTTGGGTTCGGTGTGGTGGCTCCAGTCTGCGACCTATTGGCATCGTTCCGCCCATACCGCCTGCTCGACGAATCTGCCCCAGCGGATCATCGGCGAGTCACTGTGCTGCGAGGATCCCCTGCAGGTCGGTTTCGCCCATGACCTCCAGCGGAAGACGGGGCAAGCTCAGCGTGAACCGCGTCCTACCGTCGACCCGGTCGTAGGTGAGGTCACCTCCCATCATGTGCGCCATCGATCGCGAAACGGCGAGACCGAGCCCGACTGACCCGGGTTGACCGCGCTGATCGTGAGCCGAGCGGTACGGCTCGAAGATGTGGACGGCCTCATCGGACGGCACTCCTTCTCCATCGTCAACCACCGCTGCCGCCACGGTGTGCGTCCCGAGTGAGAGCTCGATAGAGATGTTGGGGCCACCGTACCGGCGGGCGTTAGTGACCAGGTTTCGAATGATTTGCCGGGTTCGGAGTGGATCGGCGAAGGCCCACACAGGACCGATTGTCTCCGGCACCGGCAGCTCGTGGCTGGCGGCGACCGTGACCATTTCTGCATTGAGGTCGAACCGCTCCGGGCGCAGGCTCAGCGTCCCGGCCTCGGCCCGGGCATGAGTCAGCAAGTCCTCGATGATGTTGGCGAGCTCGTTGCCCTGTTCGACGATCAGGTCGAGCATCTCCGCAGATTCCGGTTCGACATTCTCGGTGAGGCTGTCACGTACCAAAGAGGCAAGCCCGATCACGCCCGTCAGCGGTGTCCGAAGCTCGTGCGACACGGATGCGACCAGCCGATCCTTGGACTCGATGAGTGCCTCCAGTTGCTCCTTGAGCTGCCGAAGCTCATCGAGGGTATCGGACAGCCGGCCGTTCTCGAGCGTGGTCGACAGCTGCGAAGCGAGAGTCGCCAGCACGCGCACGTCTGCTTCACCGAAGGCTGATATGTCACCGAGTCGGTTGATCCCAACCAGGAGGCCTACCGGTTCACCTCCGACGGTGAGTTCCTCGAGAATCGCTTGTTGAATGTCATCTCGGTCCGTGATGCTGGCAAGTGTCCCGGCCTCAGCCCGGGAGAGAATGCGTTGGCGCCGCCCCGTTGCAGGGAGTCTCAGGTCCTGGCCGTCGACGACGTGGCGCGGCACCATTCTGTCGACCCGCCCGCCGGTGTCGACGATCGTGAGGTAGGCGGTGTGGTCGGCCGCCGAGTGCAAGATCACCGCAGCGGCCTCCGCCTTCACGAGGTCGAGCACCCGGTTAGCGGCAGCTTCGACGGCTCGGTCGATTTGTGGTGTCCTGTGGAGTGTCGTTGCTGCATCGAACAAGGCCTCGACCCGGCCTTTGTCTTCAGACTGGGAGATGTACGCACGGTATGCGACGAATATGAGTATCGCCGGCATGGTGCCAATCCACCAGATCTGTGGAGCCAGAACCAACGCCATAGCCAGCTGCATGCCGAGCAACGCTGCGGCGATGGTGCCAACCGAGGAGACAGCGAAGACTCGAAAGGTCTCGTAGAGCGACTCGGTGCCACCTGTCACGCGGATGGCGACGAGCACTGCGCCGTGCCCGATGAACAGAGCGCCGAGCAGAGCCGCTACGAGGCCGGCCACCGTGCGGCCATCGAACCCCACTCGACCGCCTGTGATGGCAGAGAACAGGGCTACCGACGCGGTTGTTTGTACGGCCAGCTGCCCCAGATTGAACATCAGTTTGGCTGGCCGCTGACGGCGGTGAACAGATAGTGCGAGCGCGGCGCCCACGAGCTGGGCGATCAGCAGATCGGCTGGTGCGACGAACATGAGCCCGAGAGTTGCCGGAATCTCGCTCATCGAGAACGTGTGCGCGTCTCTGCGGAACTGGAGGTGCACCACCAGAATCTCCGCTGCGTAGAACCCGGCGGCGAGCCACCACCAGCGCAGATCGAGGTCATGACCGATCGGCTGGCTCTGGTCTGCCAGCCAAGACCCACAGGCCAACCCCACCGCGCACGAGGCCACGGCGAGCAGCCAGACTCTGCCCCGGGTCGCCATCGCCCTCACCAAGACACGGCGCAGCCTCGAGTGGACGGGCAACGTGCCCGTCTTCGCTGCGATCGATTGGTCCATGCTGGATCATCGGCATTACGCGTCCCGGACTCAAGCCGGGGAGTCCGGTCTCCGTCTCTGCTCGGAGGAGAACACGATGTGTTCCACGGCACCCGCAGCCGTGACGATTGGCTTCTCACGCGAATCGCCCCCACGTCGACGTGGGGGCGATTCGGTACTCCATCTGATTCCCGGGTCAGCCCCAGGTCTGGCCCAGCCACTTGCTATCGGACCATGTGGTCCCCGACCAGCTCACTCCAGACCAGGTGGTGCCCGACCAGGTCGTACCAGACCAGGTCGTGCCCGACCAGAACTTGTCGGACCATGTCGTGCCCGACCACGTGGTGCCCGACCAGGTGGTGCCCGACCACGTCGTACCAGACCACGCATCGCCCGACCAGCTCACTCCAGACCAGGTGGTTCCTGACCACGTCGTCCCGTTCCAGTCCCCGCCTGACCACGAGGCGAGCCTGGCCAGTAAGTTTGCCCAGCCGGGGCTCACGAAAGCCTTGCCGTGGATGTCGACCTCGCCCGTGAGAGACACGCCGTTCTGTTCCAGATGATCGCTTCCGCGAGATCCTTCGAGGGTGCCCAGGCCGGTCGAGGAAAGCCACGTCTGCTTCGACGCCGACGCCGACGGCAGCTTGGCCGAGGCCGCTGCGGTGAGGTTGACGAGCCCGGAGCCGAAACAGGCCGCCGACCGACCCTTGACGTTTGGCATGAAGGCTGTGTTGCGGAGGAGCGCTTTGACCTGGTCTGGGGTGGCCGTGGGGTACTTCGAGAGCACGAGAGCTGCAGCACCGGACACGACAGCCGCTGACTGGCTGGTGCCACTGCCCTTGAAGAACTTCGATCCAACCTGAGCCGACGGATAGGTGGTATCCGCATACGAACCCGGGTTGCGCAGCGCCACGATCGACACACCCGGCGCCACTACGTCGACGTTTCGACCTTTGGTGTCGCAATTGGAGAACGAGGCAACGGTGTCGTCGGCGAGGGAGATGGTTCCCTGGGTGTTGGAAGCGCCGACGGCGATCACGTACGGGTCGAGGGCAGGATTGCGGAGTGGCACGAAGTTGCCGTCGTTCCCCGCCGCCACCACCACGACGATTCCGCTCTTCCAAGCCTGCTCCACGGCATACGCCAGTGGATCCAAGAGGTACGACTGCGTCGAATTGGTGCCAAAAGACAGGTTGAGGACGCGGACGTTCATGCCGTTGTCGGTGCGATGCTGCACTACCCAGTCGATGGCTGCGAGCACCTGTGACACGTCGACGGCACCGTCGTACGAGCCAACTTTCACATTCAAGATCCGGGCGTTGGGGGCGACGCCGGTGAAGAACTTGTCGTCGATCGCCCTCGGCATGGTTGGCCCGACGGCGTCGCGGCCGGCGATGATCCCTCCCATGTGGGTGCCGTGGCCGTAGGTGTCGAGATAGCGGAAGGTGGCTGATTGCGACTCGAACGAGAGGTCCGCACCGTTGACTACCTTGCCCGACACGTTCAGGCCTTCGACACCCACCAAGCCCGAGTCGATCAAGGCAACATCGACACCGCTGCCCGTGTACCCGGCGCTCCAGAAGGATTCTGCGCCGATGGCCCTGAGTACGTGGGGCATCGATCCGTCGAAAGCGGCGGCCTCGCTGTTCTCACCGAACGAGTTACCCAACAGGCTGACTTCGCTGTCGGGCGTGATGGCCTCGATCGCCGGGCTGGCGGACAGGAGCGAGATCGCGGACATGGGCACAGTCGCTGTGAAGCCACCGATCAGCGCGATGTGCTCGTCGATCGTTCCACCGATCGATTCCACGAGCATCTCGGCAGCATCGCTCTCCGGTTCGGCTTCGCGCACGATGAGAGCCACCGCCGAATCCTGAGCAGCTTGGGCGGAGGGAGCGCCAACCAAGCTCGAGAACAGTGCGGCCACCAAGACGAACGCGATGGCTGCCGTCCGTGGGCGTCCGTCCCAGCTGACCCCTTTTTGGACCGAGGTTCTCGACAACATGGCTTGCTCCTCACCCTCCGTGGACCTGTCGGAATTGACTTCGGCCCTGGGACCCGGTGAATCGGAGTGCCAACCAATCTCCGCGCGCTTTGACTAGTCACCCGTAACCGGCCAACAGCTGTCAGACCGGCAGACCGCCGCGGCTGCTCGGGGGCGATAGCGCCCTCGCTTCGCTCGGAGCGCAGAGCGCGCTGAGTGCCTCACCTTCCGACCCTTCCGCAGACCCCTCCCGCCCGGGGGAGTCCGGGGACTGAAGACTGGAGACCGGGGATGGGCGACTCAGTTGTCTAGGGCGCGGCGTAGGAAGGCCGCCATCTGACCACGCGTCACGGGCTCGTCCGGACAGAACCTGTCGTTCCCAGGCGGGTTGCAGCCACGGGTGACCCCAACCTGCGCCAACCAGCCGATGTCGGCGACGAAGACCGACGAATCACTGTCGGCGAAGGACACTGCACTGCCTGGTGCAGGCAGCCCCGACAGAGCTCGATGTAGGAAGGCGGCCATCTGACCACGCGTCACGGGCTCGTCCGAACAGAACCGGTCATTCGCAGGCGGGTTGCACCCGCTGGTCACACCACGCTCGGCCAACCACGCAATGTCGGATTCAAAGACCGAACCGTCGTCGTCGTGGAAGGCGCCTGCACGGCTGGTCGCCGTCAGCCCGGGCAATGCCCTGCGCAAGAAGGCGGCCATCTGACCTCGCGTTACCGATTCGTCCGGACAGAACCGGTCGTTGAGTGGTGGGTTGCACCCCTTGGTGACCCCGGTCGCGGCCAGCCATTCGATGTCGGCTTCAAACACCGAGCCGTCGTCGTCGCCAAACGAACCATCGTAGGACCCGGGTGGGATGGGGTCCGTCGGATCGTCCGAGCCGCCTCCGCCTCCGCCACCCGTTCCCGGGCCGGGGTCGGCCCCCGCACCGAACGTGACAGTGAAGGCGCCGTCGCCTCCCGAGGCCTTCACCGAAACCCCTCCAATGTCGCGGGTGACACCCGCCGGGATGACGTGAGCAGGCGGAACCTCGTAAGCGGCGAAGTCGCCCCATTCAAAGGCCACCGCCGGGTGTGGCGAGATTCGCCGGAATCCAGGTAGGCATTGAGAGTCGGTGCAGGGGGTGACCCGGTAGACCTCCACGCCTTCCCAGTCGTCGTCGATCGGGTCGAAGGCCGTCTTGGCGCGGGCGGAGAAGGTGTAGAAGGAACCACTGTCCCAGAGCACGGCCATCTGCATCCCGGAGGCCGTGGCAGAGAGCACCACCTCGTCACCGGCGGGATCGACCACCAACACCTGATCGGACGTGATCCACCCGGCGGCGTAGCGGTTGATGGCTGCGGTCTCGTATGGGAGCGCAAAGGTGCCGACCCGATTCCCCGACCGGCCGTGATTGCCCGACATCACATCCATGGCGTTGTCGTACTCTGAATCCGAGGCTCCGGTGTACGAGTGCGGCCATTGGATGAGGTGGCCGATTTCGTGGGCTGCCGTGGTCGACAGGAACTGCTCGCCCACGAGCGCCAGCCGGTTGTTCGAAGGGAACGACGCCCACCCAGAACACAGCTCTGTGCCGCAGAACAAGTTGGAGGCGACGCCGCCACCTCCCGCCACGATGATCACTGCCGCTTCGGCACCCGCCGACGCGTTGTTACGGGCGTGGTTCTGACACGACGCCGAGTCGGAGCCCGCACTCCCTCTGACGGTGAAGACCGGCCGGTACGAGCCTCGGGAATGGTCTGCGAAGTAGTCGCCGACCTCTGCGTCGAGGGTGCCGGCCGCCGCGTCCGCGCCGATCGCGGACCCACACGTCCACAGATCGATCGCATCGGTGGACTGGGTATAGGCGGTGGTCACCCCGAAGCCCGGCACCAGACCCAGAGGATCGCCGGCTTGGAAGGCAAGGCCCGCTGCCGGAGTCCCTTCGGTGACGACGACGTCGTGACGCCAGTCGGCCACCGTGCTCTCGGCGAGCCCAGTTGCCGGGGCGCCGGCCACGAGCATGATGACGACGCCCAGCCATGCGAGAACGGCATGCCGCTTCATGATGGATTCCCCCTTGTGAGCAGCGCTTCCCCCGAAGCGCTCGCGCGGGCACCGTGCCAGGCGCCGTCTTGTAGTCGCGTCGAGACCAGAATCGAACCGTGATCGCTGCGCTCGACATCACAGACGTCGGAACCGCCCACCGAATAGTCCAGATCCAGCGGGCCGCATACGCCGTGGAAGCGCGACTGATCGGCTTCGACGGGATCCCTCCCCTCACCGAGGATACTGCGGATGTGGGCCGGCGAACGGACCTCGAGTGGATCGGCTACCGGAGCGGACCCACGCTGGCCGGAGTGCTCGCGTGGAGCATCGTCGACGGGGTGGCGGACATCGACCGGCTCGCAGTCGAACCGAGGTTCGCCCGGCGCGGTGTCGCCACCGCACTCCTGGCGGCGTTGCCGGTCGACCGAACCCACGCCGTGTCGACTGCCGAGGCCAACCTGCCGGCCCGGCGTCTGTACGAACACCTCGGTTTCGACTTCGTCGGATATGCGGACGTGGTCCAAGGTCTGACAATCGCCCGGTATCGAAGGGCGCCGGCTCATGACCATGCCCGACGACACCACCATTGAGAAGGAGTCGGTCACCGCCGTCAGGATCCGTACAGCCCGAGGAGGCGTCCCGACAGAGCCAGCACCGCGAGGATCATGACCGGGCGGATGACCCGCTCGCCACCCTTCACAGACACCGCGGCACCCAACGTACCCCCGAGCGCGAAGCCCGTGGCGAGGATCACGGCAGGCAACCACTCGAAGAAACCCTGCGACACGAACACGGGAAGCGCAACGAGGGAGACCGCCAGATTCACGAGCACCTTCACCGAGTTGGCGAGCACGAGATCGAGCCCGCTGCGGGACAGGGCAACGATGAGCAGAAGACCGATCCCAGCCTGGAAGGCTCCCCCGTAGAGCCCGATCCCGAAGAACACGAGCAGGGTCAGCCACCGGGGCCATGTGGTTCCGTCTGCCCTGGGTTTGGGTTTGCGGAGGGACAGGATGAGGATCGGAACCATCAGAAAGCCGAAGGCCTTCTCGAACTGATCGCTGTCCAAGAGCCGGCTGACTCCGAACGAACCCACGAGGGAGCCGGCGACGACGGCGGGGAGCACCGACCACACCTTGCGGAAGTCGTGTACACCGCGGCGCCGGAACTCGATCGCGGCAGTCGCAGAGGAGGTGATGACCCCCAAACGGTTCGAACCGTTCGCTGCATTGCCGGGGACACCGGCGAGCACGAGGAGGGGCACGGTGAGCAGCGACGCACCCCCGGCGATGGCGTTGATCGCACCGGCGAACAGACCCCCAACCGCCAGAATCGCGATCTCCCATACTTCCAACCGAGCTCCGTCCGTCCGGCGGCACTCTAGGACCGCCGGATGGACGTCGAGTCCGACCGTCGTTCTTGTCACTGCAGGCTCGTACGATGCCGCCATGGCAGGAACTCCCGTAGACATCGTCCGCAGTGCCAGAAGGGCAAAGACCGTCCAAGCGGTCCTGAGGGACGGTCGCATCAAGGTGATGGTTCCCGACCATTTCTCGGAGGCGGAGGCCCGCCAATGGGCCCTGAAGATGGCCGGGCGCATCGAACGGAAGCGGGCGTCGGAGGCGGTCGACTTGGAGCTACGAGCAACCCAACTGGCCGCCAGGTACCGACTGGAGAAGCCGCACAGCATCGAGTGGTCGGACCGGCAGAACGACCGCTGGGGATCGGCAACCCCGGCCAACGGCAGTATCCGGATCTCCAACCGACTGGCCGGTTCGCCAAGCTGGGTCCTCGACTATGTCATCGTCCACGAACTGGCACATCTCAGCGAAGCGGGGCATGGTCCCCGGTTCCACGAGCTCGTCGACCGCTTTCCACTGGCGGAACGGGCGCGGGGGTATCTGATCGCCAAGGCCGAAGGGCCGGTACGCTCCTGAGCCCCGAGCCGGAGAAACCGTGGACATCAGCCTCTCGCGACGTCAGATGTTCGTCATGTTCGGCGCCATCTACTTCGTCCAGGGCGTCATCCAGGCATACCAGCTGAACTTCTTCAAACCGCACATGAACGCGGCCGGCATCGACGCCGACCGGCTGGCCATCGTGTCTTCGCTCGCCCTCTTGCCATTCATCATCAAATGGGTGTTCGGGCTGATCTCCGACAAGTTCCCGCTTTGGGGTCGGGGCCACCGGGTGCCGTACATGCTCATCGGGTTGATCGGAACCGCCGTGGCATTCGCGGTCGCCTACTTCATCGACCCGGCACGGAGCTTCGGTGTCCTGGCGGCCATGGTGGTGTCGGCCACCTTCTTCATGGCCCTATTCGACACCACCGCCGACGCCCTCTCGATCGACGCCGTGGACCCCGTCGACCATCCGGTTGTCCAGGCCTGGATGAACGGCGGCCGGGCCGTCGGCCTGGTCGCTCTGTCCCTGGCGTTCGGGTTGGTGGCGGAGGTCTTCGGCTACCAACTCATCTTCTTGGTGATCGCAGCTTTGATGCTCATCCCACTCCGATACGTTTCTCGGGTCCGGGAGCCTGCCCGCCACACCGACGCCCACGCCTTCGACCGGCGGGCCTTCCGTGTGATGGTGCGACCCCGCTATCTCCTGTTTGGTCTGGGACTGATCCTGGCCTGGACGTTCTTCCAGGGGATCGACGGCATCGTCACCTTCTACATGTCCGACGAACTCGGGGCATCGGGTTCCACCATCGGTCTGTACGGAACGCTGAAGGGGGTGGGGATGCTGGTGGGCGGCGTCGGGTTGTCCCGACTCGTCCGGCTGAGAGGGCGCCGGGTGTCCACGGTCACCACCGTGGCGTTGATCACTGTGGGCGGGTTGCTCTTCTCCGTTATGGAGAACGAGACGTCTCTGCTGGTGGCGGCGCCGCTGTGGGGAATCGCCGTCGGATTTCAGTGGACCAACTATGTGACGTTTGCGATGGGCATCACCGACCTGCGGATCGCCGGGTCGATGTTCGCGATACTCCAGACGATGTCGAACATCGGGTTGGCGGCAGGCGAGGGGATCGCCACCGCCCTCACCGACAACATCGGATACTCGGGGGTCTTCCGATGGTTTGGGCTCGCCAACATCGCCGTGATTCCGTTGATGTTCGTGGTGATCGCGCGCTTCGGTGATCGGGTGGAACGAACACCGGTTCTTGATACGGCATGACTCCGGGCGCGGGTAGGGTTGCCGCCGCCATGCCGAACCTCGTCCTCAGCCCCCGCATCCGCACATCGCCGTTCTACCCCGCCACCGTGGCCGCCGGTGCGAGCGCGTTCTCGGTGTACAACAAGATGCTGTTGCCCCTGTCGTTTGGGGATCTCGAAGCCGAGTATCGCCGCCTGCTCGAAGGAGTCGCCCTCTGGGACGTTGCTTGCGAACGCCAGGTCGAAATCAGCGGCCCCGACGCCCACGCCTGCGCCCAGTACCTGTCGGCTCGCGACCTCACCGAACTCACCGAAGGACAGGGAAAGTACGTCGCCATCTGCGACCACGACGGCAGGCTGCTCAACGACCCGATCCTCATGAAGCTGTCAGACCGAATCTGGCTGTCGCTCGCCGACTCCGACCTGTTGCTGTGGGTCCGAGCAGTGGCTGCCGAGAAGGGGTTCGACGTGGATGTGTGCGAACCCGACGTGTCGCCGCTCGCCGTCCAAGGTCCTCTGGCCGAAGATCTCATCGCCGACCTGTTCGGCGATGACATCCGGGCGATTCGATACTTCTGGTTTCGCGAGACCGATCTCGACGGCATCCCGCTCGTGCTCTGCAGGTCGGGGTGGAGCAAACAGGGTGGGTTCGAGTTGTTCCTTCGGGACAGGACGCGGGGAGTCGAGCTCTGGGACCGCGTCATGGAGGCCGGACAGCGTTATGGGATCGGACCGGGCGCACCCAACCACGTGGAAAGAGTGGAGAGCGGTCTGCTGTCGTTCGGTGGCGATACGGAACCCGACACCAACCCGTTCGAGGCGAACATGGGCAAGTTCGTCGATGTCGACACTCCGGTGGATTACATCGGAAAGGGAGCTCTGCGCGAGGTGGCGCGGACCGGCCCTCGGCGACTCATGGTCGGGTTGACACTCGAGTCGGACGGCACCGACGCCTGGCCCCTCAGCGAGCGCACGCCGGTCTTCCAGTCGGGGGCGCAGGTGGGCTCGATGTCGGCGGTGGTTCACTCGCCACGCCTCGGCCGGGTGATCGGTCTTGCGCAGATCGCAACAGCTGTTGTGGAGGAGGGCGAACAGGTGCTGGTGGAGACTCCCACCGGCCGGGTCTCCGCCGCGATCAGCGCTCTCCCATTCATCTGAGCTCGGCGGAGACCGACACGACACTGTCGTATCTGATACTTTTGGTGACCCGAGGAAGAAAGGTTGGGACTCAATGAGGAGATCTCGATTCATCGCGCTCGTCGCAGCGCTCAGCATGCTGGTGATCGTGCCGGCAGTGCCGGGCGCGGCGGCCGAACCGGCCGATTCGCTGGCCGCCTTGTGTCTGGAGTTGTACGGCGACACGTTTGGCGTACCGAACTCTGAACCGCTGGGCGCGTGCCAGTGGGACATGGCGCTCATCAACGCCGGCGACGAGAGCTACGCCCACGCAACCGGCGCCGGGGTGAAAGTCGGCATCATCGACAGCGGTGTCGACCTGGACCATCCCGACATCGCCCCGAACCTGGATCTCGACCTGTCTTGTTCCTTCATCTTCGATGACGATCCGGTGGCCGACCACGCGGAGATGGCAAATGGCGATTGCTCGAACAAGGCCGCTATCGACGACCTGAACGGGCACGGGACACACGTGGCGTCCACGGTTGCGGCGCCGGTCAACGGCATCGGAATCGCGGGAATAGCGCCCGAAGCGACGATCGTCGCCCTCAAGGCGTGCAGCATCGGTGGATTCTGTTTCGCACCGTCGGTGGCTGCGGCGCTTCGGTACGCCGGTGACGTCAGGCTGGACGTGGTGAACCTGAGCCTGTTCGCCGACCCCTATCTGTTCTATTGCAAGAACGAGGCCGAGCAGCGGGCGATTCTCTCCGAGATCGCGGATGCGGCGCGCTACGCCCGGCAACGGGGTGTGACCATCGTGGCGTCGGCCGGCAACGAGGCCGCAGACCTCCAGCATCCCGGTATCGACGACGTGAGTCCTGACTGGCCGCCGGGTGCGGCTGAGGTTCGTGAAGTCGGCAACGAGTGCGTCGTTGCCCCGGCTGAGCTGCCGGGCGTCACCACCGTGAGCGCCACCGGCCCGATCGGCTATCCCGACTACGACCTGTGGATCGCCGACTACTCATCGGTTGGCATGTCTCGGGTGGACGTGACGGCGCCCGGAGGCGACTACTTCCGAGCAACCGGAACGGTCCAGGACGCCATCCTCGGTGCGGTACCGGCAGACGGTGACATCTACGCCGGCTTCGACCCCTTGAACGCGGTCTTCCCCGGTATCACGTCGTCCGACGGGGGTGGCGCCTACGTCTACCTCAACGGCACCTCGATGTCCTCGCCGCATGCGGCGGGCGTGGCGGCGTTGATCGTGGAACGGCATCCCACCTGGTCACCGGGCGCGGTCGAGGCCGCACTCCAGCGGACGGCGCAGGATCTTCCCTGCCCAGCCGATTGGGAACCGCTCAACGCCGGCGACGAGCGAGAGCGTTGCTACGGAGATTCCGACGGCAAGACGTCGTTCTTCGGCCACGGTCTGGTGGACGCCCTGGCGGCAGCCACCAGCTGATACAAGCCAAACAAGCGAGGAACAGGGGGCCCGATCACCCGATCGGGCCCCCTGCATCTCAGCAGGCGCAGACGAAGTTGGAGATGTCCATACATCGCCTGTGGGTGGTCACAGCCGCGAGGACCGAAGTGTGACGACTGCGGATCTGCGGTTCGCCTAGCGTTGCCAGGTCCGGAGAGGGGACCCGTGCGAACGATCGAGGTATCGGACCTCACAAAGACTTTCAAGGTGCCCGTACGTGACTCGGGCCTCAAGGCGGCTACGCGCAGCCTGTTTCGCCGCGAGTACCGTATGGTCGAAGCGGTGCGACAAGTGTCGTTCTCCCTTGAACCCGGAGAAGTCGTCGGGTTTCTCGGTCCCAACGGAGCCGGCAAGACCACCACCCTCAAGATGCTGTCAGGGTTGCTGCATCCGTCGGCCGGGACGGCCCGGGTGCTGCGGTTTGAGCCACACAGCTCGGGCGCAAGCGCCTGAACGTCGTATCGTGGTGGACAGGTGACAAGACCATGACCGACATCGACCTCGATCGCATCGCAACAGAGCGGGCTCACATCGCCGCCGAGCACCTGCATGCTCCCGCCGGACCCTCGGCGGCCCGGGGGATCCATCATGTGGCGCTGCTGTCGTCCGACGTGGAGCGGACGATCCGGTTCTATCAGGGAATCCTCGAATTCCCGCTCGTGGACGTGTTCGAGAATCGCGATTACCGGGGGTCCACCCACTTCTTCTTCGATCTCGGCAACGGCAATCTGCTCGGCTTCTTCGACTTCCCGGGGCTCGACATCGGCCCGTACGCCGAGGTACTGGGTGGACTCCATCACCTGGCGATTTCGGTGGATCCCGTGACCTGGCAACGGCTGCGGGGGAATCTCGAAGACGCCGGCATCGAGTACCTGCTCGAGAGTGAAGTGTCCATCTACTTCACCGATCCCGACGGCGCCCGAGTCGAGTTGCTCGCGGATCCCCTCGGGGAGATGTACGGCAACGTCATTCTCGGCTGACGTCACCGGCAGCCGAGCCGGCCCGTCGGTACGACACGAAGGCGGCGGCGGCTCCGCCGACCGAATTTGCGATCAAATCCAATCCCGTGTTGGTGGCGTCCCCCACATTTGCGAACGGCAGCAGCTGCGACGCCAGGAACTCCACCGCCTCGTTGATGGCCCCGATGGCGGCGCTCCCCAAGAATGCGAGCCACGCGGCCGCGGCCGGTCGAGGCGGCGAAACCAACCACGGCATGAACACCTCGAACACCGCGACACCTGCGAACCCGAACCCGACTGCATGAACGAGTTGGTCCCAGCGAAGGACCGGGAGGATCCACGTCTCATAGAGGGTCGAGTCGCCGACCGGCGTCATCCCCCCCGCCATATGGAGGAAACCCCACAGCGAGAGACCGGCGAGAATCCCTGTGCTGAAAGGTCGGCGTCGATCGAGCACCAGCACGAGCGTCGTCAACGCGACCATCTCCAGGAGGTAGGGGATCGCAAGCGGGGACCCGCGGGTCAGCCCGATCGCTGTCCACGCGACGATGTAGAGCGCGGTGAGGCGGGCAATCATTGGGTGGGCGCGCAGACGTTCGAGCATCTTGAGCCCGGTACAGGAGTCGAACCTGCGTCGCCGTCGTCGGGCTCTCCGAATTGTTGCAGGCCGGCGGAAGTCGGCCGCCGGTAGAGTCTGCAAGTGCCCGACGACTTCCTTCTCTTTGCCGGCTCAGCCAGTCGTCGCCTCGGTTCTCACATCGCCGACAACCTCGGCATCGAACTCGGAAACTCCGAAACACTCCGCTTCTCCGAAGGCAACCTCTTCGTCCGCGTACTCGAGAACGTGCGCGGGAGAGACGTGTTCATCGTTCAGGGCACCGCTTTCCCGGCGAACGACAACTTCATGGAGTTGCTCTTCTGGATCGACGCGTTCAAGAGGGCGAGCGCCAACTCGGTGACGGCTGTGATCCCGTATTTCTCGTATGCGAAAGGCGACAAGAAGGACGAGCCGCGCGTTTCCATCAGGGCCCGCGTGTGCGCCGACGCCATCGAAGCGGCGGGCGTGGATCGGGTCGTCACTCTCGACCTTCACACCCCACAACTCCAGGGATTCTTCAAGGTGCCGGTCGACGACCTGTACGCCCTGGGCACTCTCTGTGAGGCGATCAGCGCCGACGGTATCGACGACCTGGTGGTGGTGTCCCCCGATTCGGGTTTCGTGAAGAAAGCCCGACAGTGGGCATCCCGGCTGGACGTACCCAGGGTGGTGGTGGACAAGTTCCGCAGCGATCACACCGAGCGGGTGGAATCGGCCGAAGTCATCGGCTCGGTCGAAGGGATGAACGCCCTCATCGTCGACGACTTCACGCTTTCGGCGGGAACACTCACGGCCGTCTCGGAGGTCCTGGTTGCCCAGGGCGCCCGCTCGGTGCGAGCCGCCGTCACCCACGGGCTTCTCACCGAAGAGGCAGGTCGGAGACTCGACGCCAGTCCGATCGAGCGCCTGTTCGTCACCGACAGCGTCGAGGGGCAGCACTCGGCCTTCGCTGACAAGGTCCAGACGGTCTCCGTGGCAGGGCTCTTCGCAGAGGCCATCCGACGTATCTCCAACCACGAGAGCCTCACGGTGCTGTTCGACTGATCGAGGGACCGCCGGATCAGAGGCGGTCGGCGATGGTGGCGATGGCCGATGCGAGGCCTCGACCGCCCCGGGTGAGCCGATACGAGGGTCGAGGCGGAAACCCGTCCTCGACCCGTCTCACCACCAGGTCTGATTCGAGCATCGCCCGGAGCCCTTGGGACAACGATCGCGGTGACACCGACTCCAGCGCCAGTTGCAGGCCGTTGAATCTCGTGTGACCCTCGTCGAGGGCCAGGAGCAACGGGGCCGTCCACTTGCGGAATGCCACCGTCACGACACCGAGGCGCTCGGCCAGCAGTGAATACCGCACACACGCCGGTGCGACCTCGGTTCCTTTCGCTGTGAGGAGGTACTCGGGGCGAAGCGGGTGGCCGTAGCCCGGATTCGGGGTGACGAGTCCCGCCGACTGCAGAGACGTGAGGGAAGCTCGGAGGGCGTCACGGCTGGCGCCCAACCGATTTTCGAGCACCACGAATCTGGTTGCTCCTGAGTGCAGCGATCCGAGCACGGGCACGTTCCACCGGTGGTGGAAGAGCTCGGTCACCACTTCGATACACGGCATGTGTCGCAAAACAGTAGCTACTATACTTTCCCTACCTAGAGAGGGAGATAACGTGCCAGGCTTCGACGGCAACCTGACCCTGTCGTCATCTGTGACGGATCTCGATGCGTCCATCGCGTGGTTCGCCGAGAAACTCGGGTTCGAGCTCGTCTACAGAGTCGACGACATGGGCTGGGCCGAGCTGTCGACTACGATCCCGGGTGTGACAATCGGTCTCGGACAGACCGAGACAGTCGACGGACGGGGGGGCAACACCCCCGTGTTCGGGGTGGTAGACGTCGACTCGGCCCGGGCGGAGCTGGAGGCGGGCGGCGTCCGGTTCGACGGCGACACAGTGGAAGAGCCCGGGATGGTGAAGCTGGCCACCTTCTACGACCCGGACGGCAACACGTACATGCTGGCCCAGAGCCTCTGATCGCGGCCTCGGCAGAAACCGAATCGCCGAAGCTGCGCCATGGGAGCCGCGTCCAACTGCCGGTCCATTGCCATCCGCTCGGACTCAGAACGGAGTGATGTCGTTTTAGCGCTAGCTGCGCTTCACGCGGCGGACGTGTTTTGACGTTCGCTTCTTGATCGCGTCGTAGGAGGGTGGTGCTCCACGTTGGAGGGGTTTGCCATCGAGGAACACCGCGTCTGTGTGACCATGCTGTCGCATCGCGGCCGGTTCGCTGGTGTCGACCGATACGAAGACGACCGGGGGACCGAGCTCTGCCGCGGCTCGCTTGGCTCGTTCGTGTACGAGGTTCATGGCTGGGCACCAGCCGCTCAGGAACGAGCTCATCGTCACCTGGCCGGTGACCGGTTGTGGGATGGGTCCTGAGCTAATCCATCTCGGCGCTTCGGCATCATGGGTGAACCGCTTCCACACCAGTTCTCGGCCTTCCGCTCGTTCGGCGGTCTCGTATCCGTGTTTCTTGAACCACGACGACCGCATCCAGAACGGCAGGGTGACGCCCCAGGCGGCCACGCCCTTGGCTCCCAGGTCTCGGGCGTCTTCCTCGGCGGCGGCCAGCAAGGCCGACCCGATGCCACGACCCTGATGGTTTCCCACTCCCTGCCGGTATCCGTGAACCCAGATGCACAGCACCATGAACAGGTCTTGGCCCAGTGCGATCGACTCCTCGATCGGGAGGTATTGGATCATCCCCACGGCGCGCCGGTCTTCGTCGAGCGCCAACTTCACTCGGAGACCCCGATCCTTCATCTTGTCGTACCAGTGCGCCTTGTGGTCCCCGGCTTCTCGCATCTCCTCCGACCAGTCCTCCAGACATGAGAGGTAGGTCGACACGTACCCGTCACTGAGGTCCACGATCTCCATGACTCCTCCACAACGCCTACACGTCCGATCATCTCGCCGCCGGCACCCGACGGCCAGGGCCATCGGCTCCAATCAGTGCTCCACGAGGCGCGCATTCGGTCGACTTCCCCAACCCCTTCAGGGCGCGCAGGCGACCTCAAGCGAGGCCAAAGGGCTGCTGGAACTGCTCGCCGTGACGGCGAGTACACGCACACCGCCGGGATCCGGGTGCCGACACTGGTCGAGCGGCGATCCTCGCTGCGAACTGTCGGTCGGCGACCTGATGTTCGACCTTGCCTGACCACCGATCATCGCCATCGGCCTGAACACAGAAGTCCCCCCAGCATGGCCGGGGGGACTTCGTCAGCACGCCCGAGAGGACTTGAACCCCTAACCTTCTGATCCGTAGTCAGACGCTCTATCCAATTGAGCTACGGGCGCTCGGGATCACGACGAGCGCACAAGGTCTCGGTGTGATGACTCAAGGGTAGTCGGAGCTGCGTCGGGAGAAAACCCGGGTACCGCCGGAGCGTGGCACTGGCTAGTGCCTTCGTGCGGGCCGATGTTGGTCCTCGATCCGACCGGCACTCTCGGCCGATGCCATCTCCATGAGGCTAGGAACCAACTTCGGGGCCAGACAGCGTCGCGTGGCAGTCGCCGCATCGATGCTTCTCGTCGTACTTCTGACTTCCCAGTCAGCCCTCGCGATGGAGGTCTCGGAAGTCAGCTTGACGACAACAGATGCGACCCTCGATCCCGTGTGGGTGGCCTCCTCCGACTACGTCGAGCCCACCGCCGGCTGGGACGAGGTCGCCGTGCTGCCCGACGTCGACACCGAAACGTTCTTCGGTTCGCTGGAGAGCGTTCGGCATCAGATCGGGATGGCCGGAGTCGCGGCAACCGGTCGCGGAGTGGACATCGCCCTCATCGACACAGGCGTGGTGCCGGTCGACGGTCTCGACACTCCGCACAGAGTCGTCAACGGTCCCGACCTCTCCTTCGAGTCCCAAGACCCGGACCTCCGATATCTCGACACCTACGGCCATGGCACCCACATGGCGGGCATCATGGTCTCCGACGCATCAGACGTACCGGGCATCGCTCCCGGGTCCCGCCTCGTGAATCTCAAGGTGGCCGCCTACAACGGCGCGGTCGATGTCAGTCAGGTGCTGGCCGCGATCGATTGGGTCGTCCAGAATCGGACGGCCAACGGACTCAACATTCGGGTACTGAACCTCTCCTACGGCACCGACTCGCTCGACCCTGCCGACCACGACCTCATCTCGTTCGCGACGGAGCAGGCATGGAAGGCCGGGATTGTCGTGGTTGCCGCAGCCGGCAACGACGGCAACGAGACTCGTCTCACCAGCCCCGCGTACAACCCGTACCTGATTGCGGTGGGGGCGGTGGACGGTTCGCTCTTGGGTACCAATCAGAACCCGGTGCCCGAATTCTCGAACTGCGGTGCCGAGCGGAATCCGGATGTCGTTGCCCCGGGGAGATCGATCTCGAGTCTCAGGGATCCCGGCTCCTACGCCGACGTGAACTACCCAGAAGCGAGGTCTGCCGACGGTCGCCAGTTCGTCGGATCAGGTACCTCACAGGCGGCCGCCGTGGTCTCGGGCGCGGTTGCGGTTCTTCTCGAGGGGCGTCCTGCGCTGACACCCGATCAGGTCAAGTCGGTCATCTCCAGATCGGCCACGCCGTTGCCTAGCGCCCCCAGCGCGTGCATCGGTGCCGGATTGTTGAATGTTGGGCTCGCTCAGTCGACTTGGCCCTCCTGGCGGTCCAGACAGAGGCACGCTGCCTCCACCGGTCTGGGCACGCTCGAAGCCGCCCGGGGAAGCCATCATGTCGAGCTCGATGGCATCCCTCTCGCGGGTGAGGTCGACATCTTTGGCAACCCGTTCGTGGCTCCGAAATGGGTGCAAGTATCTGCCGCAGGCACGGCCTGGGAGAACGGGTATTGGAATGGCTCTCAGCTGACCGGAAGCGGCTTCACGGCCACCTCATGGGCAGGTCCCGCCTGGCAGGGGGTCTCGTGGAGCGGGGTCTCGTGGTCGGGTGTGAGCTGGAGCGGGGTCTCGTGGTCGGGTGTGAGCT
>JAOUGY010000231.1 GCA_029865445.1 Acidimicrobiia bacterium
GCAAAGCGCCGGTGGCGCTCGCGGATTGGCGCGGTGCTCCAGGTGAGCACCCAGAGCGACGAGCTCACAGTGGGAGAGATCGTCCAAGCCTTTGGCGCCTACTACCCAAACCCACTCGAGGTCGAGCCGCTGCTCGATGCACTGGATCTGACCGCCCAACGTGACCGCAAGGTCTTCCAACTGTCAGGCGGACAGCGTCGCCGCCTCGACATCGCACTGGGACTAGTGGGCGATCCAGAGCTGGTCTTCCTCGACGAGCCGACCACCGGTCTCGACCCCGAGGTTCGCATCCGCATCTGGGAGTTCGTGAAGACCCTCTCTGAAGGGGGGACAACGATTCTCCTCACCACGCACTACATGGAGGAAGCCGAGAAGCTGGCAGATCAGGTGGCGGTACTCGTGTCCGGGAAGGTGATCGCCCAAGGCTCTCCCCGCCAGTTGACCGGGGCCCAGCAGTCTCGGGTCTCCTTCCGGCTGAGCGGCCCGGCGGCGACCGCGTCGCTGCCCGAAGGGGTTCCCGGGCTGATCACCCGCGACGGCGACCTGATCGAAGTGACCACCACCAATCCGACTGACACGGTGACCCGCTTCGTCGGTTGGGCGACCGAACGCGGTGGAAGCCTGACAGATCTGAACGTCGAGAAGCACGGCCTGGAACAGGTCTATCTCGACCTGCTCACGAACACGAGAGAGGAGACATCGCTATGACCACCATCCCGCGAGTGCACAGGGCCGTGCCCCCACTCCCCCACCCCATCCGTCTCGGGTTGACCCAGGCCGCGCTGGAGATGAAGATCTTCATGAGGGCCAAGGACATGGTCTTCTTCACGCTTGGTCTGCCGCTCATGTTCCTGCTCGTGTTCGGACTCGTCTTCGCCGGCGAACTCGAAGGATCCGATGTCGGCGTCGGACAATGGTTCACGCCGGGAATCATCGCCGCCTCGGTGTTGTCCGCCGGGATCGTCAATCTGGCCACTTCGATGGCGATCGAACGCCACGACGGGACCCTTCGGCGGTTGGCGCTGACACCGCTCCCCACCAGCTCGTATCTCATCGGAAAGATCACCATGACCTTCGCCACGGCGGTGGGCATGACCGTCGTTCTGCTGGGAGTGGGGGTCGCCTTGTTCGACGTCACCCTTCCCAGCGAGGGGGCCCGCTGGCTCACGTTCGGGTGGGTGTTCGGGCTCGGAGTCGTGGCAGCGTCGGTGATGGGAATCGCCATGTCGTCTATCCCGCGCTCCGCCAAGTCGGCGTCGGCCGTCTTCAACCTTCCATTCCTCGGCCTCATGTTCATCTCCGGGGTGTTCATCGAGTCCAACTCCATCCCAGAGTGGTTGCGGACAGTCGCCGGGGTATTCCCGCTGCGCTGGCTGGCATCGGGCATGCGCGCCGTGTTCCTCCCGGCCGAGTTCGAGCGGGTCGTCGAACCCGGCGGCTCCTACGAGCTCGGCATCGGAGCCGCGGTGTTGGCGGCGTGGGTGGTGGTCGGGTTCCTCGTGGCGCTGGTCACCTTCCGCTGGGGACGTGAGCGTCGCCGCTGATCGAATGGTCGGGGTGGCCGGCGACTCCGCAGTTCGCCGGCCACCCCCACGTACGACGCCGCGGAGAAAGGCCGCAACATGCTCGCAACCGATTTCCTCCTCATCGCCTCGCTCCTCGTCTTCTCGATCGCTTGGTTGTGGCGAAGCCTCGGCCGGCGTGACCTCGTGCTGTGGACGGCAGCCGGTGTCGGGCTTGTCGGGGGCCTCATCGGAGTCCTCCAAGGAAGGTGGCAGGCTGCCCTGGGCGCCGCCATTGCAGCCGTGTTCCTGCTCGTCCTCACGGTCCGGCGTCTTCGCGGTGCTCGTCCTCGAGTTCGGGTCCCCATCGCCACAGGCGTCGGGTTCATACTCCTGACGGCGCTCGCCACGGCGCTCCTCTACTCGATTCCTGTCTTCACGCTGCCCGACCCGGACGGCCCCCATGCTGTCGGGGTCCGTGACTTCGAGCTGACAGACCATGCCAGAACGGGCGTCCTCTACGCGGCAACCGACGAGCCCAGGAGGCTGGCCGTGCGGGTCTGGTATCCCGCCGCCACGACCGACGGCTACGAGCCCGAGCCCTACGCCACGACCTCCGAGCTCGAGACCACCTATCCGGCGATCGCCACAGACGAGCTGGGCATGCCCTCCTTCTTCCACTCGCACCTGAGAGGGATCGACACCCACACATATCGAGACGCGCCGGTGGTCACCGACAGCACCCTGCCGGTCGTATTCTTCGAGCACGGACTGGGGGGGCATCTCTCCCAGAACTCGGTGCTGATGGAGTACCTGGCCAGTCACGGATACGTCGTCTTCTCCGTCGCCCACCCCTACGATGCTGCCCCGATCGTCTTCGCCGACGGAGACGTCATCCGGCTGCCGGAAGCCGCCGCGGTCGAGCGACGGGAGGGCCGCAGCGACTACCCGGAAGAAGTCATGGACTTGGTGATGGAGGCCGACCCGAAGCGAGTCGGCGGCACCACTTATGACGAGCGATTCGAAGGCTTCCTCGGGTACATCCGTTTCGCCGACCTCGTGGACGATCGGGTGTACGACACCAGCCCCGAGGTGTGGGTCGAGGACGTTCTATTCGTGGAAGACGCCCTCGCTGAGGGCCAAGCCCCCGACAGCATCGCCGACATCCTTCAACATGCCGACCTCACCCGCGTCGGCCACATCGGGATGTCTTTCGGCGGCTCTACGGCAGCGGCGCTCGCCTATCAGGACCCACGAGCGGCAGCCGCCGTCAACCTCGACGGGAGCGACTTCCACCACGTCGGCTACAACGCCGACATCCCCGTTCCGCTTCTCATGCTGTACTCGGATGAGATGGAGGTCCTCGGTGCCGTAGGCGGGTCCCCATTCGGGTGGAACGACTTTCTCTACGAACGCTTCGAGACCGCCGGCACCCGCGACGATGTCGTCCGCGTGCGTCTGACGGGCGTCAACCACACCGGGGTCACCGACAATCAGTTGATGACCCGAGGGCCGCTCCACGGCATTCTCACGGGTTCGCTCGAAGGCCGGCGAGCATTGGACATCGTCAACGGGCTCGTGGGCGACTTTCTCGACCAGTATCTACGTGGCATCCCCACCGATTTCCCGGTGGCACAACTCGAGCGCTATCGGGGCGATCTCGACTCCCACGGCGTGTCGGCTATCAGAGAGTGGTGGCAGGCAAAGACGCCGGACGAACGGGCGGCGATCGAAGAAGCCCTCGAGAAGGCCCGAGCGTGAACGCCTTCCCGCCTCGAGGAACGTCGACCGTGGGCCGCATCTGCGCCATCAACCAGGGAGCGCCGCTCTCTCGCTCGCATTTGCGGCGGTGTGCAACGCTGGAGCCCGCGCTCACGCCTGCCACCCATTCAATCGTCGAGCACGCCGTCAGGCCAAGGAGTCGAAGGCGCCTGGCTCGCCCGACCCGGACTCCTCGTTCTCGGCTGCGGAGCGAGGTCGCACTCGCCGAGCAGGCCGCTCACGGCTCTCCCCCGGGAGTGGATCGCGCCGTTCTCGCCGTCTACGAACTGCCCTGCATGGTGACAAGCAGTCGCTCGAGTTCTCGCTGAGCCTGCTCGGCGACGGCTCGGGCCTTCAACGTGCGTCGAGTCATGAGCGCCAGGTGGTCCTCGGCCTCATCGAACTCGGCCGCCGGGACACCGCCGTTGCGGCCGGCCCGGGCGTGAATCCGGGAGAGCGTGTCGTGGGCCTCCGTCAGTTGGCGTTCCAAGCGCTGGAGACGGGATCGCGCCGCCTCCAGGCGTTCCTCCGCAGCCAGCAACTCGCTGTGCTCGGCAGACTCCGGCCCGGCGGCGAGGTCAACGGGTATGGCCGCCATCACCGCCACCGCCAATGGGAGGCCTGGGAACACTGCGAAGAGGTCACGACCCGACGGGGCCAGCGTCTCTTCCCGCCTGAGTCGCGCCGGGATCACCACCAGGCTGGCTCCAGACAATTCCCTTTCGATATCCGAAGCCCGGCATACGACAACGTCAGCGACGATTCGAGCCTCCTCGAGCATGTCCCGAAGCGCTTCTTCAGTCGCCCCTCCCGCATCCCCTTCCGGCGACACCGAACACACCCGCAACCGCGCTCGCCTCCAGTCGTCGGTGCGGGTGAACAGGTAGGCGAGCAGGAGCGCCAGCCGGCCGGAGTCGCTGTCGTCCCACCAGATGTCGATCCGGCGGTCGCGAGACGGCGTCGACTGCATTGCGGCCCACCGGACAGCATCACTCGACATCGCCACCATGTTCAACCCCAACCGCATGACGTCGCGGAGCATTGAGAGATACCCGGCCCGCCGATCGGCGTCGGGCGTCTCAGGCCATCCGAACAGCACGGTATTGGCACGCATGGGGCCAACGCCGAACGACTGGACCACGATCGGGAGCGCCTCGCCCACGTCAGGAGCGAGAACCACGAGCGAGACGTCCACCCCTTCCGCGGCAGCCTGCAGACGCAGCTCCGCTTCGGCCTGGTCCCGCTCCCGCCGTTTCACCGCACCCGAACCCTGCACGATCTGAACCACGGCCGACAGGCCACTGGAGCCCTCCAGCCACGAGGCGAAGCGCATGAGGCGTTGGCGCCTGGCCGGGTCCGCGGAGAAGGCCAGAACCTGAGGTCGCCAATTCCGCGCGCTCGACGACTCCCCTGCCAGCAACCTGATGTTGTCCTTGGCCCGCTGGAAGTAGTGCGAGTGGCTTGCATCCGCCCAGCGCTCCGGCTGCGCCCGGCGCCCCACATAGGTGTAGAGGGCTGCCAGCACTGCCAACGCAACGATCCCGGCAGTGGGGCTGATAGCCACCATGGCCCCAAACGAGCCGACAGCCCCGGCCAGGCTGAGATACGGATGAAAGAAGCGGAATCGGGGCCGGAATGACGGACTTCCCGCCTTTGCCTCGTAGAAGGTGGCGTAGTTGAGCAGCCCGTACGAGATCAGGAAGAACATCGAGACTACCGGGGCGATCACGTTGAGGCTGCCGAGGCTGATCGTGGCCATGGCGATCGCCAGGGACACCAATGTCCCGCGGCGGGGATTGTTCGCCGGGCCAACGCCTTTCGAGAAGCTGTTGAGGATCGGGAAGATCCGGTCCGATGCAAGCGACTGGAGGATTCGGGGCGCCCCCAAGAACGACGCCATCGCCGACGACAGTGTCGCCGCCACCACCCCGATGTCGATGAGGACGGGAATGAGCGAAACCGATCGGAGTGATCCCGGATCCTCGGCCAGACGGGCGAGCGGGACCGATCCCGCAAGGAGGATGGCAACGGAGACATAGACGATGGTCGACAGCCCCACCGCCGTGAAGGTCCCCAGCGGAAGGCTCTTTCCTGGATCGCGGAGGTCACCGGACATGCTCACCCCTTGCGTGAACCCGGTCACGGCTGGGAAGAACACGGCGAAGATCACCCACAGCCCCATCTGGCCCTCGGGGGACGACCAGTCCCTTCCGAGCATCGTCGAGTCAAAGCCACGAACCGACCCGACGTAGAAGGAGAACAAAGCGAGAACCAGGAAGGCCATCACGGCGAACTGGAACCGGCTCGCCACGTCCGCACCCTTCCAGGCGAGGAGGAACAACGCCACGACCGCCAACGCGGCGAAGATCTGAGAAGGGACGTTGCCACTCAATCCGAGCATCGCCGACACCGCTTCACCGAATCCGATTGCATAAAACGCAATCGACACCGATTGAGCCAAGAAGAGGACGACCCCGATGGCGCCGCCGAACTCGACACCGAGTGTCCGCGAGATCAGGTAATAGTCGCCTCCGCCCTTGACCGTCATGTTGGTCGCGATGGCTGCGAGCGAGATACTCGTCAGGAGCGAGACCGCGGTGGCCATCCCGATGACCACCAAGGCCTTTCCGAGGCCGGCATTGCCAACGACATATCCGAGCCGCAGGAAGAGGATGATTCCGAGGATCGTGAGAATCGACGGTGTGAACACCCCGGCGAAGGTCCCGAGTCCGGATCCCCGCGTTGCGCCGTTGCGTGTGTCCACCTACACCTGACCTCTGAAGATCCCGAACGCCACAATCGAACGACCGGGCGCTCCCGATCGATCGCGCACCTTACCGCGCCGAGGTCGATCCACCGGGTCTTTGGCGGCCGTTTCTCTCGGCGCAACGCGAGTCGTCCAATGCCTTCACTGTGGCAAGCAACGGCC
>JAOUGY010000232.1 GCA_029865445.1 Acidimicrobiia bacterium
TCCAATTCGCCGAGATGGGATCGGTGTTGTCCGAGGTGTACTTCTCGATCGACCACCCCCGGGTGGGTCTCTTGAGCATCGGTGAGGAACGCGGCAAGGGACGCGCACTCGAGAAGGAGGCCTACGCTCTCCTCGAACAGGCGCCCATCTCGTTCATCGGGAATGTGGAAGGTCGCGACATCGGAGGTGCCCTCGTGGACGTCATCGTGACCGACGGGTTCACCGGAAACGTCGTGCTCAAGACGGTCGAGGGTGTGGCGGCGATGGTGGCGGGCATGGTGCTCGAGGCACTGGCCGGGACCGCCGAGTCGACAGCGGCCGAGGCATTGACGGCCCTCGAGCCCGTCCGCGGCCGCCTCGACTACGAAAACACGGGCGGAGCGCATCTTCTCGGCGCGGCATCGGTTGTGGTCATCGCCCACGGGTCATCGTCCCGGCGGTCGATCCGGAACGCGATCGCCATGGCCGGAGAAGGCGCCAATCACGGTCTCGTAGAGAGAATCCGTCAGCGAATCGCCGCAGGATGAGTCTCGAATCGGCGCTCGGACATTCTTTTGCCGACCCCGACCTGTTGGGCGCGGCACTCATCCATCGGTCGCACACGGCCGAGAACCCGTCCGATCCGGACAACGAGCGACTCGAGTTTCTCGGCGATGCCGTTCTCCAACTCGTCGTGACCGATTACCTGTATGCCAATCATGCCCACCTCCGTGAGGGGGAGATGGCGAAGGTCCGGTCGGCGTGTGTCAACCGGGATGAACTGGCCGAGATCGCCGGCAGGCTCGAGGTGGGCCGTCATCTCCGTCTCGGCGTGGGCGAGGAGCAGTCCGGGGGGCGCGACAAGCCTTCGATACTCGCCGACACGATGGAAGCCGTTCTCGCCGCCGTGTACCTCGACGGTGGTCTCGAGGAGGCGAGGAGGGTGATTCTCGATCATTGGACCGATCTCATCGAGGCGAAGGTCACGGAACCGGGCGGCCGGGACTACAAAACCAGGCTCCAGGAACTACTGGCCGCCGGCGGATTACGTCCCGAGTACGTGGTCGAGGGTGAAGGCCCCGACCACGCTCGTCGATTCTTCGCCAAGGTCACAGTCGATGGTGCGGTCCGCGGCGAAGGTTCGGGCAAATCCAAGAAAGAAGCCGAGCAGGCGGCTGCGAAGGCGGCTCTCGGTTGATTCCACCAGGGGCCCTGAACGTCGGGAGCGCGTTCGAGAGGCGATGCGTTAGACGTCGCGGTCCTTCTCGGCGACCACCCGATACAGGAATGCCTCGTCGTCGAGAGCAGCGTCCACGCCGGCGACCCGAGGGCTCAGGCGCCCCCTGAGACGGGCTGCATACTCGAGTCGGGCAGCCGGGTCGAGGGAAGCCGCTCGACCCAGGAACGACCGGACGACCGCGATCTCGTCGGACGTGACGCCCGCTACGTCCCAGCGCGGGGCGTGGTCTGGGATCGCCAGCGGCGGAGGTGCCGCATCCACGTCTGACCGGTCGCGTACGACGACGGTCGAGGCAGCGAGATCACCGAGGCGCTGGCTCCGGGGAGTCACGAACAACGACACGATCCCTATCCCGAAGAGCCCGAAATCGACGGGTGCAAGGAGGGCGCGTACGATGGCAGCCCCGAAGCCCACGGGGGCTCCCGAGGCTCTGATCACCTTGATCCCGGCGGCCATCTTCCCAAGGGTGCGGCCCCCGTTGAGCGTCTCCATGGCCACCACGTAGCCGAGGGGGATGGCCAGGGCGGCGAGGCTGAGAAGTCCGAGCGCCAGCAGGGAATCGGCGGTGAAGGTGTTGACTCCGACGAACCCCACCAACACCAACACCGCACCGATCACGAGGCCGTCTATGAGCCACGCCAACAACCGCGACCCGATGCCCGCTATCGTCATCCGGACGGTCACGCCTTCAGAGGTAGTGATCTCCAGCCGATCTTGAAACGTCAATCCGACCCTCCCTTGCCGTGAAGCTAACCGAGTTCATCGAAGGCGGCCAGCCCGGCTGGACCGAGCTCGACGAGCTCTCCTCGCGGGCACGGCGCCGCGGCGAATCCCTCGGTGGCGAGGGAATCCGTCGCCTCACCGACCTCTACAGGGCCGCTTCGGCAGATCTCGCCGTCGCCCGTAGGCTTTTTCCGCGAGACCCGGTGGTCGCGGATCTCGAAACGCGGGTGCTCAGGGCCCGGGGGATCTTGTTCGACCGGAGCGGGCGGCGGGAAGGGCTCGTGTCGTTCTTCGGTGCAACCTACTGGCGCCTCATTGCCGAACGATCCCGCCCCATGCTGCTGGCGGCGGCCATGCTGTCCGTCCCGGCGCTCTTCGGTGCCGTGTGGGCCACGGCGGACCCGTCCCGCGTCATCGGGATTCTCCCGCCGGAGTTCCTGTGGGTGACGGAAGCGCAGACGACCGATCAGGGGTACGGGACTGCCGGACTGATCGGTTTCTCCACATTCGTGATGCAGAACAACATTCGAGTCACGCTCCTGGCGTTTGCACTCGGGATCACCTGGGGGCTCATGAGCGGCTATGTCATCGCCCAGAACGGCTTGATCCTGGGGGCGATCGCAGGGCTGGCCATCGGTGCCGGAAATCACGAACTCTTTCTGGCGGCAGTGGCCGCACACGGCGTTCTCGAGATGTCGTGCATCGTGATCGGGGGCGGCACGGGGTTTGCGCTGGCCCGGTCGATTTTGCGCCCGGGTACGCGGACCCGTCGGGAGTCCCTAGCCGATGAGGCGCGTTCCGCCGCGCTCGTGGCGATCGGAACGGTGCCTTGGCTCGTAGTGGCCGGCCTCATCGAAGGCTTCGTGAGCCGCACCGGAACCACATGGGTACCCGCCGTGATCATCGGTGTCGTGATCGGCGGGGGATTCTGGTGGCTCGTGTGGTTCCTCGGCGTTCGCCCGTTCAGAGGCGCGCTCTAGCCTTGGCACGCAGGTAGGCGGCCACACACCGCCCCGAGAAGTCCTCGAGCGGGGCCTCGATCACGTCGGCTCCCCGCCTCGACAGCACTGCGGCCACCGATTCCTTCGACTCCAGCAGTTGGATGGCGGCCGCCGCCCTCATGAGTTCCGCCCGATCGGCCGCCGGCCGTGCCAGCGTCGCTGCCAGGTCCGGGTCGGTGACGCTGGCCACCGCCACCGCGTGCTTTCGGGCCACGACGGGCACGCCGTTGGCGAGGGGCCGGGCAGCTGCCACGTCCACCAGGTCCGTGAGGACCAGCACGAAGGCTCTCTTCTGGCCGAGGATCGAACGAAATGCCAACTCGAAGTCGGAGTCGACGATGAGCGGTTCGAGATCGTGGATGGCCTGGACCACGTGTGTCGCTCCATCCCGTCTGGGGGACACCCGCCGCAGGATACGGTCGGAGAACGCGACGACCCCCACCCTGTCTCCGACCTGGTCGGCCACGGCGGCGACGGCGGCGGCGGCATCGACGGCCGCGTCGAGCCTGGTGCGATCATCGACTCGGGCCGCCATGAGGCGCCCGCAATCGATGAGGCAGATCACGTCCCTGTCCTGTTCGATCCGATACTGGTTGGACATGGGGTGGCCCGTGCGGGCAGTCGCCGTCCAGTTGAGCTGGCGGATGTCGTCGTCGGGTCGGTACTCCCGGACCGATTCGAACTCCGTGCCGAGCCCGAGCGGTCCGCGCGTCCGCTTGCCTTCCTCCCTGAAGTGTCCCAACCGAACCGAGGAGGCGATGCGCCGGGCGGCGGGCATGTCGGGAAACACGACGACGTTCTGTGGCTCCCCGCTGCGGTGATACCAACCGCCGAGACCGAGCGGACCGATGGCCAACGTGGCTGCCGGCACGAGGGTGTGCGATCCGCGACGTCTCGCCACAATCGCACCATCGATGACACGTTGCGCCTCTCGCGGCGTGATCTCGAGGTCGGGCGTGGCCGCCTGACGCACCCGGATGCGAGGCCAGCGGCCCACCGTCTCGAGCCGGAACGGAGATTCCACGCCGCGGCTGAGGAGGGCGCTCACCTCCCGTCGAGTCTCCGGGACTGCGCGGACCATCCAGGCGTCGATGACGGCTACCACGACGACGGCGGACATGATCAGCGCCGCCGGCTTCCATCCAAGGCCGAGGGCGGTGAACGCAGCGAGGGTCAGAAGACCGATGGTCCGCCACGTGATCGTCACCGCGGTATCTCCACCGACGCCAGCGCCGTCTTCACGGCCTCGTCCGGCCGGTAACGCTCCAATTCTGCCTCCGGTCGCAGGACGATTCGATGACGGAGCACGGGGAGAGCGAGGCGTCCGATGTCGTCGGGTGTGATGAAGTCGCGTCCGGCGAGCGCTGCGATGGCCCGGGAAGCGGCCAGGAGGTGAACGGCGGCCCTGGGGCTGGCACCGACCTCGACCGACGGGAGCGTCCGGGTCGCCCGTACGACTCCCGCCAGGTAGGCCAGCACCGGCTCCTCGATCCGGACGCCGCTGGTCTTCTCCCTGAGTTCGAGCAATTCTTCGCGTGACGTGATCGGGGCAACGTCTTCGAGTGTCGCCGGGTTCACCCCATCTCTCGCGAGCCGGAGCATGCCCAACTCGGACTCTTCACCCGGATATCCGACCTCGATCTTCATGAGGAACCGATCGAGCTGGGCCTCCGGTAACGGATACGTGCCTTCGTATTCGATGGGGTTCTGCGTGGCCACCACCAGGAAGGGCTGGGGGAGCGGACGGGTCACACCGTCGACGGTGACCTGACTCTCGGCCATCGCCTCGAGAAGGGCGGCCTGGGTCTTGGGGGGTGTGCGATTGATCTCGTCGGCCAGGAGGATGTTTGCGAACACCGGTCCCGGGCGGAACACCAGTTCACCTCCACGCAGCGTCATGGTCCCGGTGAGGTCGGAGGGAAGCATGTCGGGTGTGAACTGGGCACGGCTGAACTCGAGGCCCGTGGATCGGGCGAAGGCGTTCGCAAGCAATGTCTTGGCGGTACCCGGGACACCCTCCACCAGGACGTGTCCTCCCACCATCACCGCGGCGATGAGGGCGTCGACCGCCCCCGGTTGGCCGACCACGACCTTCGCCACCTCGTCTTGGATTCGTTGTCTCAGATCGGTCACGGGATCTCCCTTTCCAACAGTTGTGTCAAGAGCCGGTGCGCCGTGAGCATCGCCTCTTCGTCGGTGCCGGACAATGCCGCAGTCACCTCTCCGGCCTCGAGGCCCACGGAGGACGCCGCCGACGCCAACTCTTCGTTCGAGGCGCCGGGACGCATGCCCGACTGCCGCTCCAGGGTGGCTCTGAACCGGTCGAGGACCGGCGCCGCCGCCTCCACCGGATCGCGGGCTCGGACGAGCAGCGAGGCGGCCGCTTCGACGAGTTCCGCCCTCGGAGGGGCGAGGTCTCGCGACTCTCGTTCGGGGGGTCCGAACCGCCGTCCGTAGGTGACGAGTGCCAGGAGCATCACCACCGTCAGCAGCACGATCGTCGAGCGAGCGTCGTCGGGGAGCGACGCCAGGAGGCCGTCTGGTCTTTCCGACACTGGCTGGATCATGAAGCCGTGTCGGACCTCGTCGAAGCGCGCCGGGCCCTCGGCCAGCAGCGAGAGGGCCCACGCCGCGTTGTTCTCGATGTATCTGTTCCAGAAGACGGACCCGTCGGCGACAAAGATGACAACCCCCTCGCCTGACGGGTGGGCCGAGACGGTGGGCGGGTCGCCGACGAGCGGCGTACCGCCGGAGTCGACCGAGTAGATACCTTCGCCGGTGACCTCGTCTCCGACACCCCTGATGGGTTCGACGATCGGGGCCGGGTCGCGGCCGCCGACCCCGCGCGAGATGTCCTCGGGAAGGACGGTGCCCGTGAGATCCACGTGGGGGCGACCCGCGTAGACGAGCCTGCCTCCGGCATGCACCCATTCTCTGAGGGCATCCACTTCGGGCGGTTCGTAGCGTGACGTCCCGGCAGGTTCGAGGATCAGAACCGTCCCGCCCGGGTCGAGGGATGAGAAACCAGCCGTCACCGGGATGGCCGGATGTCCGAACTCGGTGGCGAGTTCGGCGAGGGCTGCCGTCCCGTTGACGTCTGTCACGAACATGGACCCGTTGGGTCCGGCCCCGGTCTGGGTGGTGGCGAATTCGGTCAGAGCCCAGGCGGCGATGGCCGTTCCGACGACGATGGCGACGAGGACCTCTATGTTGCGCCGGATGCCCCGCCCCGATG
>JAOUGY010000233.1 GCA_029865445.1 Acidimicrobiia bacterium
TACGACGCGGAACCCAGCCGCGTCTCCCGGGTGGCTCGAGAGTTGGTCGAATCGGGGATTCTCACCGAGACCAAGCTCCCGCGGCGCCGAGCGGGGCGCCCCCGGACCGTGTACGAGGCGGGCCCGGTGTTTGACGTCCTCAACGAATTCGTTGCCGAGTTCCGTGCGGGCGTGATCCCCTCAGGGTCGGGGTGATGCCACCCACGAAGTCACTGGATCCGAAGCGAGACGGGCGTGGAGTTCGACATCGAAACGCTCCTCCCCGTACCGCAGCTTCTTCCGTTGCAGGCCTTCCACCCTGCAACCCGCCGCCAGTACCGCCTCGCCCATCGCCCACCCTCGCAGGGCGTGGCCTCGGTCGTTTGTGAGCACACTGTCCATCACACCAGCCTGGCGACCCGGCCGGTGTTCCACAAGAAGTCAGCGACAGGCTCGGTCGGCCTCTGCGCTCGATAGTGTGGGGTGGCGTGGAGGACAGCGAGTACACCGAACTCGAAGAGGCGGCACTGGCGGCGATCAACGCCGCACTCGCAACGGGTCCTGTTCCATTCGAGACTTTGGCTGATGTCTGCCGGCACGAGATCGTGGCGGCAGCGGACGAGACCGGGGTTCACCCCGAGGACATGCTCGCCGACCTTCTCGAGGCGCCCGGTCTGTGGACTACCGACAACGACATGGTGGGTCGCCTGGATCTGGTGCTCGACGGCGTCGTGTTCACGCACCGGCTCACCGAGGACGAGGCTGCGGCCGGCGCCGTCGACCTCCTACCCGATCTGACCGTGCTCGACTTCGACGCACCGGCGACGGGACCCCACCTTCACCTCGGCGGCGGTGGGGAGTTTCGGCTCGAGTTCCCCGACACCGAGCATGGTCTACCCCGATTCAACGGCCCCCAAGGTTGGCTCGACGCCTACCGTCCCGGCGATCTCCTTTCGTTCACCCGTACCGGGACCACGATCTCGGTGGCCCGGCTCGACCTTCAGGGGGCCGGTGAAGTGGAAGCCGAAGCCCTCCAGGGAGCGGTCCTGGCCGGGATGCCCGAACCGAACATCGGGACCGATCTGACCACACTCCTCGTCGACCTCCTCATCGACGATCCGACCCTGTTCAGGACACCGGTGCGTCCCATCGGCGACCTGGCCGTCGCCACGGGTATCGACATCCAGGGTGAGTACGCCGGAACACTCGACACCCCGTGGGAGCCGCCCGGCGTCGTGATGATGCGGGAGCGACGAGCCCGAATCCATGTCGACTTCGGATTCGGCGACTGCTGCGAGGAGGCGTTCGACGCCGTCCTCGAGTCCTGGCGTGACTTCGTCATCGAGGACCGGCCCCCTCCATCGACGGTCGATTCCGCCCTGGGACATTCCGATGTGGCATTCGCCTTCGTCGAATGGATCACCGACAACGTCGGTCCAGGCTCGGACACTCTCGACCGCTTCCTCACCGCTCTCATCGACAACGGTGCACGCGAAGCCCCGGTGTTCTTCGTCCGTGGTGTCAACCGTCAGCGGCTGGGGCGGTACGTCGAGGCGGAACCCGACTTCGAACGGGCGATGAGCCGCGATCCGGAGTGGGTTGGGGCACGGCTGGCGGTGGCGGCGTATCAGGAGATTCGTGGCGACGGGCTGCGGGCGATCGGTCTCAGGCGCCGCGCCGGCGAGCACGAAGGCGACAGCGTCGACCTGGCGTTTCTCGCCGAGATGTTCGAACGGCACCGGGGTGCATCGCGCAACGACCCCTGCCCGTGCGGGTCGGGCCGGAAATTCAAGGTGTGCTGTTCGGTCAACCCACAACTCACCCCGACCGATCGGATCCGGTGGCTCACCCGCAAGCTGTACCGGTTCACCGTGAGCCCACGGCACCTGATGTCGCTGCACTACCTGGCCGACGTGGCTGCGTCGGTCGATGAACGCAACAGCAACCCCGACGAGTTCATGGATTATCCGTTCCTGCTCGACGTGGCCGCTTTCGAGTCGTGCCTTTTGTCGTTTGCCGAAGAACAGGGTCCGCTGCTGCCTCAGGACGAACGCGACCTCGTCGATGCATGGCTGCTGTCGGCCCGCCGGCTGTGGGAGGTGGACTCCGTGACGCCGGGCCGCCTCGTCCTGCGCGACACGCAGACCGGAGACACGGTCGACGTGGCCGAAGAGGCCGGGTCGATGTTCGCCCGGGTCGGTGACCTGCTTCTCGCACGGGTCGCTGACGGTTTCGGCGCAGACCGGTTGATCGGAGAGATCGTCCCGGTGGATCTCCGTCACCGGGAGGCCACTCTGGAACTCGTCGACCTCGGGCCCACCGATACCGATTTTGCCTCCTGGTTCGGGTGGATCTCGGCGCCGCCCCGCATGAAGACCACCGATGGTGAAGACATGGTCCTGTGTTCGGTCGCCGTTCGTCCCCACAACTGGAACCGGATCACCGCACTCCTCGACGACTTGTACGAGCGGCACAACGACGACGAATGGGTGTGGGCCGGGGTCAATCACGAAGGCAACAAGGTCATCCGGGCTCGGATTCAACGCGAGGGCGATCAACTGACGGTCGAAACCCTGTCCGAGCCCCGGCTCGAGAAGGTCCTGGAGGCGATCGGAGAGGTGGAGGTGGTCTCGGACGCACGGACGCCGGTCACCAGTCCCGAGGACATGAAGGCGATCGCCGGCGACGTTCCCACACCGGCGCCCGCGCCCGAACTCGAAACGCTGCTCGCCCACAAGGTCGCCGAGATGGAAGAAGAGTGGATCGACACGCCCATCCCCGCCCTCGGCGGCTCCACGCCGCGGGAGGCGGCCGTCGACCCGACCCGGCGAGAGGACCTGATCGCGCTCCTCCGCAGCTTCGACGGCATGCGCACCCCGGGCACCTTCGACCCCGATCGTCTCCGCTTCCTCCTCGGAATCGAGGAATAGACGCCGTCTCTGCCTGCCCTGCCTTGTCAGACTGAGCTTTGAGCGATCCTTGAGTGGCGTGTCCCATTGTCTCCAACGGGTTGAGGACTGCTCGGAGGGTCCGAACAGTTTCCCTCATTCCCAGGAGGTAGCTATGAAACGGGCATGCGTGATTTTCCTTGCGGGCATTCTCACCGTTGCTTTGGGTCTTCCGGTCAGCGCGGCGCAACCCGAGACGGGGAGCTACGAGGTGAACAATCTGGACGATCCGGATGTGTTCGGGGACGCTTGTGGAGAGGGAGCAGACCTCGTCGGCGTGTTCGAGGCCAAAGGTCGCTTCGAGGTGTTTCGAGACGGCGAGGGCAACCCGACGAGGATCCAGTTCCAGGAGGTGTTCAACGGGACGTTCACGCGAACCGACACCGGCAAATCCGTCCGTGATCCGGGGCGCTACACGGGGATCATCGATCTGGTGACCGGGTTGGAGACCTATCAGGGCTCGTACTGGAACATCGTGTATCCGGGTATCGGCATCGTCTACCACTCCGTGGGACGGTCGGTCTTCACCGAGCCGGACTTCGGGAACCGGATCTTCCAGGCCGGCTACAGCGACGTGGTGAACGGCAAGGACCTGTTCACCGAGGTCTGCGACGCACTCGCCTGATCGTCCGGGTGGGACGGGCTGGACTCGTCCCACCCATCAGCACACGACATGACTACGTATTCTCAGATAGTGGACTTCCGGGTGTTGGGCCCAGTGCAGGCGTTTCGTGACGGCGAAGCGGTCCCGCTCGGCGGGCCGAAGCAGAAAACCGTCTTGGCCTTGCTCTTGGCCGCTCGCGGGCAGTTCGTGTCGATGGGCGCGCTCATCTCCGGGCTCTACGGACCAGATGCGCCACCCACTTCCAAGCGGATCATCCATACGTACGTTTCGAATCTGCGGAGTGAGCTTGGCGATGTCCTCTTCACGGAATCGGACGCCTATCGCCTCGACGCGAGTACTGGACGGTTCGACGCTGCTGTGTTCGAGCACGAGTACCGGGCTGCGGTCGACCTCATCGGCACGGCACCCAGCGAAGGTGCGGGCCGCCTGCGCGACGCCCTGGCCCTCTGGAGGGGTCACCCCTATGCCGATGTCGTGGGCACCGAGGCACTGGCAGTCGAGACATCGCGATTGACCGAACTCCGATTCGCCGCTGTCGAGGCAAGGATCGGAGCCGACCTGGCCTCTGGAGCACATCTGCAACTCGTGGCCGAGGTGGAAGCGCTTGTTGCGGAACATCCGCTCCGGGAAGGGCTGGTCCACCACCTGGCGGTTGCCTTGTACCGGTCGGGTCGGCAAGCGGACGCCCTGCGAGTGCTGTCGAGGACGCGGACTCGACTCGTCGACGAGCTGGGTGTTCAGCCCGGTCCCGCGCTGGAGGATCTCGAGCTGAAGATCCTCGACCATGACCGGGTACTCGACCTACCGGTTCGTCCGAGCGTCGAGTACAGAGCCGTGCTCGCCGTCGATCTTCCTGACGACGTTCTGGAGGTCGGCGCTTCTGATCGAGATAGGCGGATCTCAGCGAGAAACGAGCGTTTCGAATCCTGGGTTGAGGCAGGAGGTGGTGCCGTCATCGGATATCGCGGCACCGCCGCCTTCGCCTGGCTCCCCACCGTTCTGGACGGGCTCGACGTGGCCAACCAGTCCGTCACCGACGGCGGCCGTGCCGCCATGGATGTAGGCGACGTCGAGGTGGAGGGTGGTGGCGTCAGCGGACCGCCGTTGACGCGCGCTGCCCGCCTGGTCGCGACTTGTCATCCTGGTCAGCTTCTCGTATCCGATGGCGCGAACCTGGAGCTGTCGGCATCTGGCGCCGTCGGCTGGACCGTGGCGAGCCTCGGAGCGCAGCGACTCCAAGGTCTCGAGCACGCCATGCCGATTTTCCAGGCGACTCGCGGCGACACGGCGACGCGGTTCCCCCCGTTGATGCTCAACCGGGTCCCGCCGCCCGTTCCCATGGCCACCATGCCTGTTGCCGGGTACGAGCTCCGTCGAGTCCTGCGAGAGCATGATTTCAGCACGGAGTACGTGGCCTACCAGCAGTCCGTGGGGCGTGAGGTAGTGGTCCGGGTGTTTCCGCCCGAAGTGGCGTCCGAACGAGGGTTCATTCGAAGGTTCGAGTCGGAGATGGTCCGCATCGCCCGGATTCAGCACCCCGGGATCGTGCCCGTCATCGACTACTGGCGTTCTCCACACGGAGCGTTCGTGGTCACCACACCCCCCAACCATGAGGACTTGAGCGTGTTCGACGCGCGGGGTCTTTCTCCCGAGCAGAGGCTGCAAGTCATCGATTCGCTCGCCGCAGCGATAGCGGCCTCGCATCGAGAAGGCGTCGTCCACGGAGCACTCGGTGCCCAAGATGTCATGGTCGATCCTGATCTCAACGCCTTCGTGACCGGGATGGGGCTCGCCGGTCTCACAGACGCCACAGGCAGTGATGCACCAACCGACGTAGCGGCTCTCGCCAGTTTGGCGGCCGGTGTGCTCGACACGACCAACCACGTCTACCCCGGCCACGTGATCACGGCGCTCAGCAACGCCTTGAACGGGAGCGAGCCACAGACAACGGCCGGAGCGTTCCGGGCGCAGCTCGTGGGCGATGCTGAGCAGGCTGCCATGGAGACGGCCCGGAATCCGTACAAAGGGCTTCGTGCGTTCGGAAGTGGTGATGCGGTCGATTTCCATGGACGTACCACCCTGATCGGCGACCTTGCCGCCATGGTTCGGGAGGGCAGTCTCGTGTTCGTGGTCGGACCATCGGGAATCGGCAAGTCTTCGTTGGTCAGAGCCGGACTCATCCCGCAGGTGCGGTGGCCGGCTGGGGATGTTCTGACGGCAGAGATGACACCTGGATCCGATCCCTTCGAGGCGCTCCGTTTGTCACTCCTCGACATTGCGGTCTCCGATCAAACCGACGCGATCGCTGATCTCGTTGCCGGGCGATCTGGTCTCGTGGATGTGCTCCTCCGCGCCGTGGGCGGATCGCCCATTCTGCTGGTGATCGACCAGTTCGAGGAGCTCTATACGGCGTGTCCTGATCCGAGCCGTTTCCTGGACGTTCTCGCCGAGTTCGCCGCTCAGCGGTCCGGCAGCGTGTCGGTCGTTGCCACGTTGCGCGCCGACTTCCTCGACCGACCGCTCACCCACCCTCGTTTGGGAGCGGTCATCCCCAGTGCGATCGTCGCGGTGGGCGCCTTGTCCGCTGCCGAGC
>JAOUGY010000234.1 GCA_029865445.1 Acidimicrobiia bacterium
CTCCGACGCCGACTGCATCCCAGACGACGAGGCGCTCGCTCAGCAATGCCGGAAGCGTGTATGGGATCGGCACCGTGCCGGCCGTCCGGGCCGCGGCGATGAGGCGCAGGAGGTCCGCCACTGCCGGCGCGCCGAGGGCTGCCACCCAGTAGGTCCGGAGGTCGGGATCGTCTGGAGCAAGCCCATCTGCGGGTCCGCAGAGCAGCCGTGGCGCCACGAGGGGGCGCCGGCGAACCGTTGGCGACACCTCCACCTCGGAGACGTTGGTCGTCTGCGACGTGATGGGAGGGCTGTGCAGGGTCCCCGAGGTGGATGGTGTCATACCATCCAACCTACCGACTTACGTTAACAATCGTCAACTACCGTAGTATGACTACGCGAAATCTACCCGTCTTCGGGTGGCGGAGCTCCTACCACGATCGCCACAGTCGCTCCGTACCCGACTTCGGTACCCACGCCAGGACGCAGCCCGACCACCAGGCCGACCAGCGCAGGGTCTTCTACCGGCTGACTCGCTCGTTCGAATACCAGGTCCAATCGATTCTCGTCCGAGAAGGCCTGCAGGGCTGCGAGCGCATCCTCGAACGTGAGAGTGAACACCTCCGGCAGGATGCCGGTCGGTGGGATGCCGGTCGAGACCTCGATCGTGACCCCGGTGCCCTGTGGCACGGTCGCCCCCGCTCCCGGCGCCTGGGCGAGGACCAAGCCTTCCGGTTCGAGGGAAGGCACTTCGACGACGTTGGCGCCGAGCTTCGCCCTCCTGAGCTCGGACCTCGCCGCGTTGACATCGAGACCGACCACCGACGGCACACTCGTCGTCGGGGTCTTGAAGTACTGACCGATGTTGCCTTCGGGAGTGACGAAATCGGCCGGGGGAACGTCCTCGAGGTACCACGACATGAAGTCTCGCCAGATGGGTCCGGGAACGGAACCTCCAAAGACCCGGGAGTAGAACTCGCCGTTGATGGTGACGCTGGTGAGCGGAATCTGATCGGCTTCGTAGCCAACCCATACCGCAGTGGCGTATTGAGGAACGAAACCCACGAACCAGGCGTCCCGGTAGTCCTGGTGGGTCCCGGTCTTGCCACCTTGGGGGCGACCGATATTGGCCTTCGGAGCCGTAGTCGAGATCGGGACCCTGAGGAGCGGTCTACGGGCTGCGGCGAACATGAGCGGGTCCGTCACCTGCGTCACTTCGACCGTGTGTTCGTAGAGAACGTCGCCGCGGGAGTTCGTGATCTTCGACACCAGATACGGTGCGGCGTGGGCGCCGTTGGTGGAGAAGTTCGTGTAGGCCGATGCCATCTCCAGCGGTGTGACCTCGCTCGTCCCGAGCGTGATCGAGGGGACAGGCCGCAGTTCGCTTTCGATGCCCATGCGGTGGGCCATCTGCACGATCTGTTCGGGGCCGATGTCGATCGCCATCTGCGCATACACGGTGTTGACCGAGTTGGCCGTGGCGTCTTCGACCGACATCACGCCGGAACCGCCACCGCCTGCGTTCGAGACCTCCCATTCATTGCCACGCGAGGAGCACACGTAGGGGCACTCGATCACGATCGGTGAGCTCGAGTCGTAGTAGCTCCCGAGGGTGACTTCACGCCCCTCGATGTCTCCGTACTCGAGCCCGGCCATGAGCGTGAACGGTTTGAAGGAGGAGCCCGGGTTCCGTTTCCCTTGCACCGCGAGATCGAACTGGTCCACCTCGAACGGCAACCCGCTCGCCATGACACGAACGGCGCCGGTGGCGGCTTCGACCGTGGCGATGGCGCCCGTCGGCGCGCACGAATTGGCGGCGGTATACGACTGGATCTTTTCGTCGGTGTCGAGCGCCAGTTCGCCTGCGAGATTCGTGCACAGGGCCAGGTTGGTCTCGGCGTCCGGGTAGGGCAGCCACTGCTGCAGAATCTCGTTCGCCTTGTCCTGGGCTTCGAGATCGATCGTGGACTCGATTCGCAGCCCTCCACCACCCGAGCAAGTCGTGTCGTCGGCGGGGCATCCGAAGATCGCCCGTTTTCGGTCTTCCTTGGTGGTCCCCAGGAAGTCGAACTCGTGCTTGTCGAGGTCGAGAAGCTGCCGCTTGATTTCCGCCACCACGTGTTCAGCCCGGCCTCTCCTGATGCGGTGAGGGCGCACCGGCAGCTCCTCGGCCTTGGCAATTTCGGCGTCCTCCTCGCTGATCCAACCCGCTTCGGCCATCTCGTCGATCACGCCATCGCGCCGTTCGATGACGGACTCGGGACGCCGGCGCGGGTCGTACAGGGTGGGGTTGCGGACCAGCACCGAGAGCGTGGCAGCCTCGTTGATCGTGATCCTGCTGAGAGGTTTGCGGAAGTACTCCCTCGAAGCAGCAGCCACGCCGTACGAGCCGTACCCGAAGTAGACCGAGTTGAGGTAATACTCGAGGATCGTCTCCTTCTCGTACCGTCGCTCGAGCTCGGCGGAAACGAACGCCTCGGCGATCTTCCGTCTGATGCTGACCTCGGCGCCCACGAAGTTCTGCTTCACAACCTGCTGGGTGATCGTCGATCCACCCCGTGTCGTGTCGAGCACGATGTTGTCGATGGCGGCCGACATGATGGCACGGAAGTCGACGCCCTCGTGGACGAAGAACTCCTTGTCCTCTGCGGCGAGGATTGCGTGGACCATCACCCGTGGCATTCGCTCATAGGGGATGGGCTGACTGTTCCGGCCGTCGTGGAGCTCGGCGAGCACCTCGCCCCCCGATGCATACACCTGTGAGACCCTGGACAGGTCGGGCAGTGTCAAGTCCATTTCGTCTATGTCGGGGATGAACTCGTCTTCGACATCGGCCACCGTCCCGTAGGCGGCGTTGGCGCTCATGAACGAGAAGAGGCCGATCCACGTCGAGGTGAGAACGGCGATGACCAGGAGCCCGGCGAAAGCGGGGAACCACCGTCCCCGGCGCTCCCGCGCTTCGAAGTCGTGAATGGCTGATCGGCGTGACATCTGAAGGCCCTTTTGAAACCGGGGGTCTGAACTAGAACGTCGTCGGGGTCGGGAAAGTTGCCGACGCCTGTGATATCTGACGCCACTAGGTTATCCGGATCGTGGACAAGAGCGTACGAACCTCGTCCGGCATCGAATTGCCGGAACTCGCAGAGACACCGCCCGACCCTTCGCGAATCGGGCGACCGGGGGAATACCCGTTCACACGCGGGCCTTATCCGAACATGTACCGGGGTAGGCCCTGGACCATGCGGCAGTACGCCGGGTTCGGCACCGCCGAAGAGACCAACACCCGATTCAAGGCATTGCTCGAAGCAGGCCAGACCGGTTTGTCGGTCGCCTTCGATCTGCCGACACAGATGGGCCTCGATTCCGATCATCCCCTCGCCGCAGGAGAAGTGGGCAAGGTTGGAGTGGCCATCGACTCCCTCGACGACATGCGTCGCCTCCTCGACGGCCTTCCGCTCGGGGAGGTGTCGACGTCGATGACGATCAACTCCACGGCGCCGATCCTCCTACTCCTGTATCAACTCGTCGCAGAAGAACAAGGCGTCGCTCCAGACAGGATCCGGGGGACTGTGCAGAACGACATCTTGAAGGAGTACGTGGCGCGCGGCACCTACGTCTATCCGCCAGCGCCCTCGATGAGGCTCGTCACCGATCTCTTCGCCTACGCCGCCACCGATGTTCCATACTGGAACACGATCTCAATCTCCGGCTATCACATCCGGGAGGCCGGAGCGACCGCCGCCCAAGAGGTTGCGTTCACGATTGCCAACGGCATCGCATACGTCCGGGCGGCGATCGACGCCGGCCTCGAAGTCGATGCCTTTGCTCCCCGCTTGTCGTTCTTCTGGAACGGTCACAACCACTTCTTCGAAGAGGTCGCCAAGTTTCGTGCCGCCCGCAGGATGTGGGCGCGCCTCATGCGCTCGTCGATCGGGGCTTCCGATCCCAGGTCGTGGGCGATGCGGTTTCACACCCAGACTGCAGGCTCCACGCTCACGGCCCAACAGCCGCTCAACAACGTCGTCCGTACCACCGTCCAGGCCATGGCCGCAGTTCTCGGCGGCACACAGTCGCTCCACACGAACTCCTACGACGAGGCGCTCGGTTTGCCGACCGAACAGTCGGCGACGCTGGCGTTGCGGACTCAACAGATCCTCGCCCACGAGTCGGGCCTCACCGATACGGTGGACCCGTTCGCCGGGTCCTACTTCATCGAGGAACTGACGGACCGTCTCGAGGAGGCCGCCACAGCGCTCTATGACCGCGTGGAGGAAATGGGTGGTTCGGTCCGGGCCATCGAGACCGGGTTCATGCAACGCGAAATCGAGGAAGCGGCCTACGCGGAGGCTCGACATCAGGATTCTGGGGAGTCGATCGTGGTCGGCGTCAACCGTTATGCGGGCGACGACGAGTCGGGCGTCCCGATTCTCACGATCGACCCTGCCCTCGAATCCGATCAACGCCAACGTCTCGCCTCCTGGCGTCGAGCTCGAGATGGGTCGGCGGTCGAGGCGCGCCTGTCCGACCTCACCGAGACCGCGGCCGGCGCCACCAATGTGATGCCGGCGATGAAGAACGCCCTGGTGGCTGGGGCGACCGTGGGTGAGGTCTCCGACGCTCTCAGATCCGTGTTCGGGACCTACAAGCCTTGATGCGTGCCCCGGTAGCGGTCGGGTAGCCTCGCGGCGTGACAAGCACTCAGAGCCAGCAGCGATTCCTCGTGGTCGGGGGCGGCCCGGCAGGTGTCGCGGCGGCGACGACCGCCGCGTCCCTCGACTTCAAGGTCACCCTGATCGAGAACTCGGTCGTCGGCGGCGCGGCGCATCTGTGGGATTGCATTCCCTCGAAGACCATGGCGGCCACGGCCATTCGGGCCGATTCGATCCGCAATGCAGCCAAGTTCGGGCTCGTCGCAGATCCGGGCCGGATCAACCCGGCGGAGCTCGCCGAGAGGATCCAGACGATCTCTCGCGATATCGGCGACAAGTTGGTTGCGCTGCTGGAGTCGCAGGAGGTGGACATCCTGAGGGGCTTCGGACGCTTCACGGGTCCCAACTCGGCGGTGGCCGAAACCGACGATGGCGATGTGCCGGTGTCATTCGACGTGGCACTCGTGTCGACGGGATCCGGCCCCAGAGTGCCCGACTGGGCCGAAGTGGATGGCGAGCGGATACTCACGACTCGGGACGCCTACGACCTCCCGACGATCCCCGACCATCTCATCGTCATCGGCTCGGGCGTCACGGGGGTCGAGTTCGTCCACATCTTCGAATCGCTGGGGTCTCGGGTGACGCTGGTGGTGAGCCGTCAGCAGATCCTCCCTCACCGCGATGCCGAGGTTGCCGCCGTCCTCCAAGAGGACTTCCTCGATCGCGGCGTCAAGCTCGTCATCGGCGCCCGCGCAATCGGGATCGAGCACACTGGAGATGGCGTCGTGGTCGTGTGCGATGACGGGCGGCGGGTGCCCGGGAGCCACGCCCTGTTGGCGATCGGGTCGGTCCCTCTCACCGAGGGACTGGGTCTGGATGAAGCCGGAGTGCGCACCGATCACGGATACGTGCCCGTGGACGAGCATCAGCGGACGTCGATCCCCCACATCTATGCGGCCGGCGACTGCACCGGACAAATGCCGTTGTCCTCGGTGGCGTCCATGCAAGGCCGGAAGATCGCCCGACACGCCCGTGGTCTACCGGTGAAACCGATCGACTATCAGAAGGTCACCCAGGCGGTCTTCACCCAGCCCGAGATCGCATCGGTGGGCCTCGAAGAGGTGCAGGCCGCCCAAGAGGGCCGCAAGGTTCGCACCACGAAGGTGCCGTTCGCCGCCAATGCCCGCTCGGTGCTCCAGGGCTATACGAGAGGATTCGTCAAGGTCATCTCCGATCCGGCAACCGGCGTCGTGCTCGGCGGGACCATCGTGGGTCATCGCGCCTCGGAGTTGATAGGCATCATCGCCCTGGCCGTCCAGGCGAGGGTCACGGTGTCGGTCCTCGTGGAGACCCTCATGGTCCATCCGAGCCTCAGCGAGTCGATCACCGACGCCGCGGAGTAGCCCTCGCTCCGCTCGGGCAGTCATCGAGTCATCGAGTCATCGAGTCAGCGAGTCATCGAGTCAGCGAGTCAGCGAGTCAGCGAGTCAGCAAGTCATCGAGTCATCCGGTC
>JAOUGY010000235.1 GCA_029865445.1 Acidimicrobiia bacterium
CCGATCGTGGGACGACGAGACGTTCGTGAAGGCGTTCGAAGACCTACGGCTGGAGCCCGAGTGTTTCAGCCACGCAGACCATGTACGACTCGCCTTCATATACCTCGACCGCTTCGATCTGGTCGAGGCGATGGGGCGTTTCCGGAGCGCTCTGAGGGCGTTCACCGCCCACGCCGGATTGGCGGACAAGTACCACGAAACAGTCACCATGGGACTGCTCGTGCTGATCCACGAACGTATGGCTGTTCAGCAGCCTGAGAACTGGGACACCTTCGCCGCCGCCAACACCGACCTTCTTCGTTGGAAGGACGGCGCCTTCTTCGAGTACTACTCGCCCGACGTCCTCGACTCCGACCTGGCGCGCCGGGTCTTCGTGCTGCCCTCATGACGAACGTAGAGCGAATCCAGACCGGGGTTCGGATCGAGAAGCGGCTCGTGAAAGTGATGAAGGGAACGGCGGAGTATCTCGACGTGTCACTCGGTGACCTGATCGAGGGCATCGTCCTCCACGCCTTCGAGGGACGCGCCCCATTCGCCCCGGACACGATCACCAAGATCGAACAACTGAAGGAGATCTACGGTCTCGACTTGACCGCTGCCGACAGTCACACCCTCGAGGACCGCCCAGGCTGACCCCGATCCATGTAAGTCGCACCGTGGCGTTGCTGGTCGTCGCCGCCGGATCGTGTGGATCGTGGCCGGATTGTTGAATCCATCCGGGTGGGGTATTCGCCCTGGTTCCGCCTCGAAGCCCAACGGGAACAGATCTACCGGTCGTTCGCCACGGTCGGCGTGGCCGTGCTGATGATCGCCATCCCCCTGGCTATCACCGGCGACGAGCTGGTGTCCGGTGTCGCCGACCAGTCTGTCGTCGAGACGGCCGTCGAGACATGGCTGGGCACTGACTCGCCGTACATTCCAGCGCAGATCACCGTGAACGGATCGGACATGGCGGTCGTGATCGTGGGCGAAGGCGACCCGCCACCTCCCGACCGGCTCGCCACGGAACTCGCGACCGCCCTGAACCGGACCATCCAACTCCACCTTCGGGTGATCCCTGAACGGCGAACGGTGATCACGTCCAGTCCGTGACCCGCCGAAGTCGCGCCCCGGGTCCGGCACCCGCCGTCTACCCTCACTCCGAGGGAGGTTCCCACGACGAAAATTGCCTACGTACTCGGCGGAGGAGGCGTCCACGGCGCCGCCGAGGTGGGGATGCTGCAAGCCCTCATAGAGGCCGACATCCTCCCCGATCTGGTCGTGGGTACCTCGATTGGAGCCATGAACGGTGCCGTCATCGCCGCCGGACCGAACGAAGCGCCTGAACGGCTGACCACTCTGTGGGAGGGAGTCGCCGAAGACGACACGTTCTCGGAGTCCGTGGTGGGACGTCTCAGGACACTGGCCCGCACCCGCACCCACATCCACGACGATGCCCCTCTGCGCAGGCTGGTGGCGAAGGCACTTCCGGTCGAACGTTTCGACCAACTCGCAGTCCCGTTCCAGTGTGTGGCGGCGGCAATCGAGTCCGCCTCGTCGCACTGGTTCTCCGAGGGTCCGCTCCTCGACGCGATCATGGCATCGGCCGCAGTACCCGGGCTGTTGCCGCCGGTTCGCATCGGATCCTCCACCTATTACGACGGAGGCCTGGTTCACTCGATCCCCCTTGGCCGGGCGCTCCTACTCGGCGCCGAGGAGATCTTCGTCCTGCAGGTCGGCCGCATCGAAGCGCCGCTGCGACCGCCAGAGTCCCCGTGGGACGTGGGCCTGGTCGCGTTCGAGATCGCCCGCCGGCACCGGTTCGTCGAGGAGCTCGAAACCGTGCCCGGCGACGTCACCACTCACGTCCTTCCCAGCGGGGATGCGATCGGCTTCGACGACCCCCGAGGGTTCCGCTATACCAACACGTCGGGGACGAGAGAACGTATCGAACGGGCCCGAGAAGCAACCGCTGCCTACCTCGCCGACCGGCGATGAAGATCCCTCCCCGCTGGGTCCGCCGTCTTCTGATCGCTCCGGGTTTGGTGGTGGCGATCGTGTCGTTCCTTGGCACGCTCCCGGTGCTTTTGATCGCAGCGGCCGCGGCCTCTCCGTACCTGCCGGGACGGTGGCGGCCGCTCCGGCTCCTGTGGTTTCTACTCGTCTACCTGGCTGTGGAGGCAGCGGCTCTAACGGCAGCTTTCGGGCTCTGGGTGATGGGCGGCCTGGCACGGAGGATGGACACAGACCGTATGCAGGCTCGCCACTACGGCTTGTTGCGGTGGTCACTTGGCCGGGTGTTCAACGCGGCGCGGTGGGTATTCAACCTCACCTTCGACACCTCGGAAGTCGAGGGTGTCCTCCGTCATGATCCCGACCCAGACGAGCCGCTCGTCGTGTTCTCCCGTCACGCGGGTGCGGGCGATTCGCTGATCCTGGTCCACGCCTTGGCCGAGGCGGGACGTCGACCCCGAATCGTGCTCAAAGAGAGCCTTCAATGGGATCCTCTGCTCGACGTTCTCCTCAACCGTCTCCCGGCTGTTTTTGTCGGAGGGGGCCGGGGCGGCGGCGTCGTCGACGCCATCCGGGAACTGGCCGGCGACATGGGCCGGTATGACGCGTTGCTGCTCTTCCCGGAGGGGGGCAACTTCACAGAGAATCGGCGAGTCCGATCGATCGCCAAACTCGAGGAAATGGGGCGACACGCCGAAGCGGACCTCGCCCGGCAGATGCGTCACGTGCTCGCTCCTCGTTCGACGGGAGCAATGGCGGCCATCGAGTCGGCACCGGAGGCGGATGTGGTGTTCGTTGGGCACACCGGGTTGGAGGATCTGTCGGGTGTGGTCGACGTGTGGCGGGGCTTGCCGATGGACAGCGAGATCAGAGGAGCAGCCTGGTGGGTCTCCTGGCACGACATCCCGCCACCGGAGGCTCAGCCCGGCTGGCTGTACGATTGGTGGCTGCGGATCGACCAGTGGATCGTGTCGACTCGCGGCACGGATGCGGTCCCCGACGCGGTCGCCGACCGCCTCCGAGATCGGTGAGTGTTTCTGCCCGGCCACGAGGTCGGCTCACGATTGCGCTCGGCAGTTGGAGCGGTTGGTGTACCGCTCACATTCGTCCGCGGTGAGGGTCCGGGTCACCTGATCGCGAGCGAGCCCGACGAGTTCATCCATGTCGAGCGGAATGCGAATCAACACGTTCCCGGGTTGCTCCAGGTACAACGCCTCACCTGCGGTGTCGACATTGACGGCCGATCCATCGCTCTGTCCCAGATCGGCGATCAACTCGCCAGTGTGGGCATCCCAAGCGCGCACCTCGGCGGCGCTCGTGAACAGCCAGTCGTCGCTCCCACCCGCGAGCCGGACTGAGCCGGAGTGTCCCTGAATGTTGAACCTCAACGCCGAGGATGGTGACGCCCCGTCCCGAATGGCCTGCATGTCGAAGACCGCGATCTGACCGGTTTGGTATCCGGCGATGGCGATCGAGTGATCAGCCGATGGCTGAACCCAATTGAGCACGGCGCCAGAAAACTCAGAGCCCCACGTGCCCAATGACTGCCCGGTGGACGCCCTCCAGAACTCGAGTTCGTTGGTCGAGAACCGGGCGGTGACCACCAGGTCCTCCGATGGGGTTCCGGGCCGGCCAATGACTCCATAGCTCAGATCGCTGGGGCCGGCCCCCGGCCGACTTGCATCGACCACCAACTCACCGGTGTCCACGTTGATGACGCCGCTCCGCGCCAAAGAGACGTCGCCCGACGCATGCTGGCCGCAATCGGCGACAACCATCACCAATCGGGCTGTGACCGACGCCGCCCTCGGCACCTCGCACAGACGCCCGCGCCATTCGACCCGATCGGTCGTGAGGTCCACGAACTCGATCGGCTCCGACCTGTCGGCAGGAAGTCCGATCACCGCCCCACCCTCCACCGCGTACATCGGCCAGTACCAAACCTCGCCGAGATACGAGCGTGAATTCACGATCACGCCGGAGCTCATGTCCACCAACTCAACAACGGACTCCGGGCCTCCTTCCACTACCGCGGTCGACGTTCCGGCCTCCGAATTGACCACCCCGTAGAGGTAGCCGGGATTGCCCGGGCCGTGTTGAATCGCACCACTCCCAAGCGCAGAGCCCCGAACCCTCCACACCGACGTCCCCCCTCCACCCAACGTGAACAACACGTTGTCGCCGACGAAGCCCACCGCTTCGGCTTGGTGAGCGTGGCCCCCCAGCTCTCGGATCGTGCCGCCGGCCAGATCGATCAGCAGGTGAACGGCCCCACTCTGACCGACTCCGAGCGCGCTCCCGTCGGGTGAGTACCTCACGATCGCTGGCCCCGCCGCGCGGTAGGTTGCCACCGGCTCTTCCTCGTCGAAACGCCATACGCTCACTGACCGGCCTTGGAAGCTGGCGGTGGCGAAACCCCTACCGTCAGGGCTGAGGTCCATCGACCAGATGGGTGAGGAGTCGATCCGGTACCGGCTTCTCTTCCCAGTGTCGAGGTCGATTCGCCGGATGAACTGGGAGTCGCCTTCTGTCTGGATCCCGACCAGCGTGGATGTTCCCGGGATCACCCCTGCGAGCAGGTCGAGCTGGGTGCGCGCGATCAAGTCATGGGATCCGATGTCCCAGACCTCGATCTCCGCTCCCCAACCGACCAGAAACCTGGCATCCGGCGACCATCGCAGACCCCAATACTCTCCTGAATCGCCGACCGTGCGGCTGACCTGCCAGGTGTCGGTGTCGATGAGCACGATCGGGGCGCCGTCACGACCCGTGCCGAAGTCGAAGTCCCCCAGTGCCACTGCCAGCACGGAGCCGTCGGGGCTGGATGCGACCGCGCTGACCGGTTCTCCGAAGTCGATCTCGTGGATCCGGGATGTCCCGTCCGCTCCGTAGACATGCAGATGTCTTGGATCGTCGACGTCGTCGACGACGAACCACGCTCCCTCGGGGTCGCCGGCCACAGACCGCCACCCCTCGTCCGCCCGGGCGATCAGGCCCGAGCCGATGAGGGACCGCATGAGTGCCTGCCTCACGGTCGAGGGCACCCGCGGAAGGCCCGCCGAAGCGTCGAACGCCTCGAGCGCCAGGAGAATGGGAAGATCGGGGTCTCGCCCGATCTCGGCGGCCGAGGCGTTGACGAGCGCTTCGACCTGGCTTTCGGCGGCTTGACGTCGAGCGGACGAACGCTGGACGGCCGCAATCACAGCCAGACTCGAGACGACTACGAGGCCCGAGACCAGCGCCGCCAGCACGCGCCGTCGCACGCGCCGCCTCCGCTCCTGCACCGAGCGTTGCTGCTCCCGTGACCGCTCCAGGAACTCCCGATCTGTGTCGGAGAGGTGAATGTGGGCCCGATCGACCGCCTCCTCGATCTGAGCGAGCCGGGCCCCCCCAACGAGGTAGCTCGCATCCTCGTCGTGTTCCGTCCACTCTCTTGCCGACTGTTCGAGCCGCCGTTCGGTCCTCAGGTCGTCGGCGATCTCATCGATCCAACCGGCCAACCGGGGCCACCAACGGAATAGTGACTCGTGGGCCACCTCGACCGTCGGTGAGCGGGAGGCCGGATCATGATCGAAGACCACAAGCCGGGCAGCACCGAACGCGTTGAGCACCTCACCCACGGCGTCGTTGCCATAGTCAGCGAGCTCACCACGCCGAGCACGCCTCCGCACCCACTCGCCACCTTCCGTCACCGAAACGAGCCTCAGGAATACCGACTTGGCGCAGCGCCTACCAGCATCGTCGAGGCCCACAAACGTCCGTTCTGCCCGTCTTTCGATGGTCTCGACCACGCCACCCATGCCGGCGAGGTCGTTCCCTGTGATCACCGAACCGGATCTCTGGTCGAACAGGTCCCGGAGCATGTATTGGAGAAGGGGCAGCCCACCGGGTTCCCGACCTACCTCGGTGATGAGTGCGGACGTGACCGCCTGCTCGATCTCTACACCCACCGCCCGTGCCGGCAATTCGATGGCACTTTGGAGCTCGGCAGCGGACAAGGCGCCCACCGCGACGATCGCACTGGGGATGACCGCTCCCAAACGAGGGTGGGTGAGCGGTCGGTCGAGGAAGTCGGCGCGCAACGTGGCAACGACCGACACGCTGCCGGCCCGCTGAGC
>JAOUGY010000538.1 GCA_029865445.1 Acidimicrobiia bacterium
TTCATCCGCTGCCCCGCGTGTAACTGGATGAAGGCCTGTTCGGCACGTGGAATCCGGCCCTCGTGGCGACCGATGAAGGCCTCCGACAGCATTGGCTCCCCTTCGTCCCTGCCGTCGCGCAACTCGGCACGCATCTTTGCCGCGCCTGGCAGATCCATCATCGCGGGCTCGAATCGTTCGCCGAGAAAGTCACATACCCTTTCGACGGTGGTTTGGGGTTGTCGGATCAAGTCCTCGAACCGAACGACCAGATAGCCGTCCGGATGGTCGCGCGTGTGGCGGTCGGCTAGCCGCATCGAGTAGATGAACCGTGCTGTCGCCCCGCCGGCCCTCAGCTTCCCCTTGGGCCACTTCGAGATCGACGCCTCATATCGGTCTCGAGGATCCCGCACCATGTGGATGATCTTCAGGCCCGGGTATGCCGAGAACATCTCCTTGGCGTAGCGCTCGATGAGACCGGTCTGTGCGCCCCACCTGGGTTTTCCCTCTCGTTCGGCGAAGTGGAGGAGAAACAACGAGAACAGGCGTGCATAGGTGAGATCGCCATCATTGAATTCAGCTTTGATCCGGGCCGGGTCCGGATTCATGAACACGACATGCTTGTAGTGCATCATGGCGTCCAAGCATCGTTCGAGGTTGGTGGGCTCGGACAGGTCCCCGAACCGATCATAGAAGTAGGTCCACATGTTGGAGCCCACCGAAGGGATGGCGATTCTCGAATGCGATGCGAGAAAAGCGCGCATCGTTGTCTTACCTGAACGGTCGAGACCGCCGATGTATACCGGCCCGTTCGACGGTTGATCGGTGCTCGTCTTCAATCTGGCCCCTCGATGGTCTGGCGGAATCCGTTGCGAGGAGCCTGCCCCGGCCCCACCCCCGGATGAGGATACCCCACCGATGCCGATGTCAAGCGGGCGAGTAAGGCATCAAGGTGCCAGGTACTCGACATGCAGAATGGCCGCGCCGGCCGGTGAGCCGTTGTGCGACTCCGCTACTCGTTTGCCCGAGCCCGAGATGATGAACATCACGGCGTTGCCTTCGGTCCAGCCCTGCCGGTCGATGACTTCCTGCAAGACAGCGCTTACATCGGAGGTGCGCTGGGCCGTGGAAGACTCGCCCTGGAGATTCCATGCCGGAGGCACCCAGGTGGTTTCGGCACTGGTGAGGAGCCGCGATGTGATGTCGAACAACACCTGCTGGATCACAGGGGCGGTGTCGGCAGCTTGCGCACGTATCGACAAAGTGGTGGGTTCGGCGTCCACCTCATCGGCCGTGAACTGGATCCACGCGGACGTGATTTGGGATCCGGCCGGGATACCAAGGCCGTTGAACCTGATCCCGACCACCTGGGTGGTTGCCTCCTGCACCAACTCGAGGTCGCTCGACGTTGTGGAGACATCACCGGTGGCGCTTTCCTCTCCGTCTTCGGCGCCGCCTGCGACCTGAACCTCGAGAACCACCCCGCCGCCTTGCGTCGTCACCGTGATCTCGGCCTCGTCGCTGGCCGAGAGTTGTCCGTCGTCGGCCGTGAGGCGGAGGAGGTAGGTACCGACGGCCGAGAACGTGGCCGTGGTGTCTACGGAGCTCGCGTCGTCGAACGTGACCACCCCTGGGCCGGAGACGACATCCCACAGCGTTGTGACGCCTCCACCCGGAAGTCCGTCGTCGGTCACTGTCGCATCCAGGGTGACAGTCTCCGTGATGCTGATGATTTGGTCGGGTCCGGCGTTCACCATCGGACGCTCCTGTCCGACTTCGACGTAGGTGAGATGGAGCGTGGCGGGCGGTCCGGCGTTCGAATCGAAGCTGTGGGCGACTCGTTCTCCGGTGCCGGTGATGATGATCGACAGCGCGTTCCCGGACGTCCAGCCCGGTCGATTGATGACATCTTGGATCACGACCGAGATATCGGGGGTCTGCTGGTCAACTCCTGCCTCGCCCGGGGTTGTCCACACCGGAGGGATCCACGACACGCTCGCCGCCGTTCGAGGCCTGGTCGAGAT
>JAOUGY010000236.1 GCA_029865445.1 Acidimicrobiia bacterium
TCGATGCACCCGGACGCCGTGACTCACATCGAGCCGGTCAGATATGGCAAAGGTTCGAACCTCATGGGTCTGCTGGCAACACCCCTGATCGACGGTGACGGGCGGTGGCCCCGATGGCTCCGGTGGCTGGGGCACGTGTTGACTCATCCACGCCGGCTCATGACCCTGTACGGCGGCCTTGGGCACTGGTCGGAACGGACGATCATCGGTCTGGTGATGCAAACGCTCGACAACTCACTGACCGTCGTCCCCCGGAGAACGCGACGGGGAACGGTGAAGCTCTCGTCGATTCCCGGTGATGGACCACCGAACCCGAAGTGGATCCCCGTCGCCAACGAGGCCTTTCGGCTCATGGCAGACGAGATCGACGGCTATCCGGCGAATTCGGTGGGCGAGATCTTCAATGTTCCGATGACCGCACACTTCATCGGTGGATGCGTCGTGTCCGACTCCCCCGACCGCGGTGTGATCGACCCGTACCACCGCGTGTACGGATATGAGGGCCTTCATGTGGTCGACGGCTCGGCCATCTCTGCGAACCTCGGTGTGAATCCGGCGCTCACAATCACCGCACAGGCGGAGCGGGCGATCGCGATGTGGCCGAACCACGGCGACACGGACCCGCGACCGCCCATGGGTGAAACCTTCCGCCGTGTCCCGCCTGTGCCACCTCGGAATCCGGTCGTACCGGCGCACGCTCCGGCTGCTCTGATCTACTGACGCCAGGCCAGGCGGTTCACCACCGGGCTGAGCATCCCGATTCAGTCGCGGTGCAATGCGGAAGTCTCTCCATCTCCGCCTCGAACCTCCGATCCGAGAACCTTGCACCGTCAACCCCGCGGTCAGAGCATGACAGAAACCGTCGAATGCCGCCGCTGCTCCCCCGCTTGCGTGGGCGCTGAATCACGGTTCAGCCCGTGGCGATTGCTCGCTGCGTGGCGCCCGTCCCGCCCTGCGCCATCCAACCGCCTCATCGGACCCGCGTCATCTCTCAGAGACCGGCGGCGGAACAGCCGCTGAAGTGGGCGACGCCCCTCCGGTTGTCTGCCAATCAGCCCCGGGGGAGGTCTACCCCGGGGCTGAATCGGATCGACGGTTGGCTAGTCCACCGCCACCTTGAGGAGACCGGACTGGCCGTCGTAGCCGCCGACCTGGAGGTAATAGGTATCGCCCGCTGTGGTCGCGAACTCGACCGTAGCGAGGTTGGTGTAGTAGTCCTCGCCGGCCACGTCGTCGACGCAAGCCAGTTGTACGAACTCACCGTCAACGAGGGTGTAGACACCAATGACGGTGTCGAAGTCGGACCCATCGGTGGTCACCGTCAGCGTCTCGCCGGTCCCTCCGAGCGTGTACCAGAGGGTCTTGCCGAGTGGGATCTCCTCATCCTCGTCGATCACGCATGGCGCCTCGGGCTCGGGCGATGCCAGCCTGTTGTGGTCGTTGCTGACCCGCTCCAGAGCGAAGGCCCCTTCCGGAAGATCGTTCGCCGGTATCTTGCCTTTCCCTTGCGACTGGGTCGGGTGTGCGACGGTGTCGACACTCACCAACTCCCCTTCACACCCGTCCAGTTCGAACACGGTGTCCTCGATGGTGAGGTTCCCCTCGACGATCAAGGTCGTGAACTCCCAAACCACCCGAGCGCCTTCGAAGAAGAGCTCATACTCGAACACGGCGCCGGTCGTGAACGTTGCTTCGATCACCGCCATCCCGTCCGGTGCATCGGACCTGGTGTCCCACAGATCGACCTCGGCGGAGAGGCTCGAAGCCGTCGTCTTCACGTCATGGCCCCATCCCGCCAGCGCCGGCTCGTCGTCCAGGCTCATTCCTGGTGCCCACGCGTTGACCTCGAAGTTGGGCGGAACCTGGCCATCCCCCTGAACCTTGTCGACCGCCACCGCCGCGGTCCACCCATCGGCCGACGTCACATCGCAGCCGAAGTACACCGACGACCAGTGGTTCGTGAAGCCGGCAGGGTTGGTCTGGTGGATCGTTCCGACCGTTCGCTCCCCGCTGCACCCCTCGGAGAGGTCGAACGTCCCTGAGTACCCCTCGATGCTGACTTCGAGCCATCCGGTGACAACGACCTCTGCTCCAGACTGATACTCCCGGACCAGGCTGTTGCCCGCCTTGCGCTGGTCGTCGAAGCGGAACTCCACGTCACCCACCTGCTCCAGCGTCCCGAGCACGGTGGCCGTGCCGACGACGTCACCGGTGGCCTCCGAGTAGAGCTCCAGTTCGGCTTCGAATCCATCGCCGACAAACTCCACATCGGTCGGATTGGCGGTCTGGTTCCAAACGTCATCCTCCGCCTGATAGACCTGGATGTAGATGGCGGGCTGCTCGGAGTATTCGTTGACGAGGTTGGGGCGAAACAGTTGCAGCCCCACCCATCCGGTGTCGACGTCGAATCCACAGTCGGCGTATGTCAGGTCGTAGTCGTAGGTACTCGGTGGACCGGCCAGCGCCGGACCGGCCGGGCCGACCGTGATGGCCGTCAATGCGAGCAGAGCCACGAGAATGATTGAACGCTTCACAATCACCTCCGAGATCAGAGGCGCCACCCCATTGACGTGAGCGGCACCGGTACGGATGCCGACCGTCATACGCCGAGTCGAGCGGCCGGCGCCACGGCCGACAGCCCCAACCTCCCGAGATTTCCGCTCAGCGGCTAGAGGCGAATGGAGGGCAAATCGTCGCCTGGTCGCGGGTCTCGAGCGCATCTGGAGCGGGCGAGGCAGCTACCGCATCCTCCGGCCGTTCGTCAATCAAGTCCGGCGACAGCTCATCGTCCTCCGCGTCGGGCGCCTTCCCGACCCCAGGCGCCGATCGCACGAATGACCAGGTCGGCGCTGCTCTGCTGAGCGACGTGCGGCGGCGGAGGTCTGTCATCTGAGTCGGCACGCGGTTGGGAGCGGTCGGGCATCGCCCTTCCGCTCCCAATCTCTCAGTGGTGCTGCAACTCTTTCGGCTTGATGGCCTCGGGCATCTGTTCCATATCGCGCTTCTGTTCAGCCGCGAAGTAGACCCAGGCATGAGCGGCCAGGCCAATGGCCCATGGGATCGTCACCCATAGGGCGTAGTCGAGCCCCTCTCCGAGGGCGAAGTCCTGGAACCAGACGAACGCGTTGACCGCGACGAAGATCCCAAGATGGAGCATCAAGTCGGTGAACGGCGTGCTTGGCACCCGAACCCGATTACGGCCGACGACGGCCATGTAGACGGCGGCCGCCAGCAACACCAGGCCACCGATCATGAGCGTGTACATCCAGGTGTCGGTCACTTCGCCGACCTGCCATGAGACGTCCCCGCCCAGACCGATGAACTCGTCCTGGGGGCCGAATGCGACGAAGAAGCCGAGGAACGCGGCGATTCCGCCAACGATTCCGAGCAGCCACTGGATCACGTTCCATCCAGTGCCCCTGACAGGGGTGTCGTGTCGCTCGAGCATTTGACACCTCCCTTCTTCCCTCATGATGGATGCCCGAGGATCAGCGGTGAAGGGCACCTTGTCCCGACCTGGTTCGGATCGGGGTCGAAAGGCCGTGGTCGAGTTCCACGTCGACCGTCGACGATCAAGGGAGGCGATGCGTACACACCCTGTCCATGAGGGAGAGTTTCGCAACGGACTCCCGTTCATCAAGATTGGTGAGGGTCGCCCGCTGTTGGTGTTGGGCGGCCTCAGCGCCACGCATACCAATCCCACCGGGTTCGACCGCCGAATGCAGCTCCGGATCGATCCGCATAGGTGATGAGGTAGCGCTCGTGGTTCTCATGCTTTTCCCTGACCAGCTCCACTGAACCGGTCTCGAGGGGCGACTCCCCTGCCGCGGCCTTCGTTGACATTCACATAGGAATCCGATATATAGGGCTCCTATGCTCTCCTCGTCCCAACGCCCGGTCGCCCCCGAACTCGATGTGATCCAATGGTTCAACACGCCGAGCCCGCTCAGCCTCGAGAAGCTGCGAGGCGAGGTCGTCGTTCTCGAAGCCTTCCAGATGCTCTGCCCGGGATGCGTCTCACACGGATTGCCCCTCGCCGCTCGCATCCACACCTCGTTCGGGCCGAACGTGAACGTCATCGGCATCCACACGGTGTTCGAACACCACGCCGCGATGACCCCGGTATCGCTCGAGGCATTCCTCCACGAATACCGGATCGCTTTTCCGGTTGGTGTGGACCGTCCAGCATCCGACGGCGCGATTCCGGCGACGATGGAGCGATACCAGCTCCGCGGCACGCCGAGCATGGTGCTGATCGCCAAGGACGGAACGATCCGTCATCAAGCCTTCGGACAGGTCGACGAGCTTGCGGTCGGAGCCGCGCTCGCTCGCCTGATCGATGAGGAGCCCAGCCACTGCGACATCGACGGCGGCTGCCGACCAAAGGAGACACTGTGAACGAGATCGCCGGATACACATACGACGCCGCTGACCTCGGACCGTCGCCGGTCACCCGCGCCGACCTGGACAACCTGCTCGCAACCCTGCTCTGGAGCGAAGACGACGCTAGAGCCCTGGCCAAGGCGGGTTCGGTGCTCCAGGAGCAGGTCGAAGACATCCTCGACCTGTGGTACGACTTCGTGGGGTCCCATGCTCACCTATTGGTGTCGTTCAACGGTCCCGATGGCGCACCGTCAGGCGAGTACCTGGCGGCGGTGAGGAAGCGGTTCGGACAGTGGATCAACGACCTGTGCCTACGCCCTTGGGACGACCGATGGCTCGCCTATCAGAATGAGATCGCGCTCCGTCACACCGACTCCATGGGAACGACGGACGGGATCACCTCCGACCAGAGCCACATACCGCTGAGATACATGATCGCCTTCATCTGGCCGATCACTGCCACGATTCGCGGGTTCCTCGGCAACCAGGGTCACAGCGCCGAGGAGGTGGATGCGATGCACACCGCCTGGTTCAAGGCCGTCACACTCTCGGCGGCGCTGTGGGCCCAGCCCTACGACCCGCGACGTTGGTGACCGGCGGAAGCCAGAATGCGGGAATGAATCCAACCGGGAAACTCGACCGCAAACTGCTTGCCGCCGGTGAGAGGCTCGGGCGGGCGGTGAGAGTTGCCAAGCAGCAAGCCGCAAACCGCCACCGTCTCACGCCGCTCCAGGTGGATGTGGTCGGACTACTGGCGAAGGGGCGGGGATTACGGGTTGGTGAGATCGCGGCCGAGCTCGACGTGACGCAGCCCACGGTGAGCGACTCGATCAATGCACTCGTCGAAAAGGGCTTCGTCGGCCGGGACCGGGATCCCAATGACCGGCGAGCGAGCATCGTGGGCCTCACCGAAAGCGGAGATCTGCTGGCCCACGACCTGGCCGCCGAGCTAGCGCCGCTTGCAGCCGCCGATCCCGACACGCCCGACCATGCCAAGGCCATCGCCCTCCGCGTGCTTCTCACAGAGATCCGCCGGCTCCACCTCGCCAATGTCATCACCGTCGACCGGAGTTGTCTGACATGCCGTCACTACAACCACTCGACCCGACCGGCACATTGCCTCCTCCTCGACCGGCCCCTGGTGGACGCCGACCTTCGAGTCGACTGTCCCGAACACCAACCTGCATGACGGCAGGTCACACGGAAGAACCGCCGGGCGTGTCGGCATCCCCACCCGGATTCCCCGGTGCGATCAGGCCACTCTCGTAGGCGAAGGCGACCGCCTGGGCGCGATCCCGAACACCGAGTTTGGTGAACAGCCTGTTGATGTGGGATTTCACGGTGGCCGCACCGATGTAGAGACGCTCCGTGATCTCCTCATTGCTGCGACCGCGGGCGATCTCCATGAGCACATCCCGCTCCCGATCGCTCAACGAGTCCAGACGACGAGACATTGTGGTGTCGACCTCGAGGCGTCGGGCAAACCGACCGATGAGGCGGCTCGTTATCACCGGCGAGAGCATGGCGCCACCGTCGACGACGGTTCGCACCGCTGAGACAAGCTCGTGGCGTGGGGTGTCCTTCAGCACGAACCCGCTCGCTCCGGCTCGTAGCGCCGCGTACACATACTCGTCGGGATCGAAGGTGGTGAGAATGATGACGCGAACCGGCGACTCGTCCACGATCCGCGCCGTCGCCTCCAACCCG
>JAOUGY010000539.1 GCA_029865445.1 Acidimicrobiia bacterium
TCTGGAGGATGTTGGCTCCCACGAAGGCGATCGAATCACCCTGCTCGCCGGGGACGACCAGTTCGTACTGGCCGAGGACGCGGCGAGACAAGAACCCGAGAAGAGCCCCGGTCTCGGCCTCCATGACCCGTCTGGCGATGCGGCGGGCGGCGTCGTCCTCCAGCATCGACAGCCGCTCGGCGAGTTTCCGCTCGGCCGGCTCGACCAGCTCGGCGAATGCAGCAACGTTGCGTTCCACCCAGTCGGGCCGGGAGACGATGAGGACTTCGGCCTGCCCGGGTGTGATGAGCCTCGTCTCCTGGGACACCATCTGACCGGCCACGGGGACGATCCCGGCCATGTCGGTCGCAAGGTGCTCGAGGTGAAAAGACTCGGCCAGGCCGTAGTTACGGGCGACGAGTCCGGCCACCCGACCTGAGACGGGTCGGGTGTCGCTCCTGGTCACTCGACCGTCTTGTACCGGGTGCGGACCACCTTCATGAAGTACTGGACCACGGTCCCGAAAATGAGCGCTCCGGCGATGACGATCGAAGTGGGAATCAGATACCGGTCGGTCCATGGGCCGAGAGCCGGCGCCGGCTCCTCCTCCACGATGGAGACCGCGGGTGCCTTCGGTTCCGGCGTCGACGCTCCAGCGACCGTCGTCTCGGTGACCGCGGTCTCGGCGGTGGAGGCGAAGGCTGGCACGGCAATCGAAGCGAGGACGGCTCCGAGAATGGCGATGAGGATGGCTCGATGTCGACGCATGGCCGGGTCAGCCTACTGCATGCGAGCCGCGAGCTGCGCAGCCTGGCGTCTCAAGAACCGAGCGACTCTCGCTGGATGACCCCACGGAGACGATCGAGCACATCAGCTGGAACATCTTCTCGAAGGTGCGAGCGTACGACGACCCGGAGCCGCTCCTCGAAGCTGAAGGCGCCGCCGCACGGCGGGCAGTCGACCAGGTGCACACGGATGCGTTCCGCAACGACGGCGTCATCGAGTTCACCGTCGAGGTACGGGTAGAGCCTGGCCAGAGCTTCGTCGCAATGTTCATCGGACATCGGTCACCTCGTCGGACAAAAGGCCTCGTGTGCGTGCGTACTCCCACAACGTCTTCTGGAGTGCCTTTCTTCCCCGATGGAGCCGGGACATCACGGTCCCGATCGGAACATCGAGGATGCTGGCGATCTCCTTGTAGGAGAAACCCTCCAGGTCGGCAAGCAAGACAGGTACCCGGAAAGCCTCGGGGAGGGACTCTACGGCCTGCTTGATGTCGGCCTCCACCAGTCCGTCGAGCACCAGGTCCTCGACGGATCGCGATGCATCGGCCGAGTGCTCCGAACCGATCCTTCGATACAGGTAGAGGTCCTCGACATCGGCCAGATCGGTCTCGTTCGGACGCCGGGAATCGCGGCGGTACTTGTTGATGTAGGTGTTGGTGAGAATCCGGTAGAGCCAAGCTTTGAGGTTGGTGCCCTCTTCGAAACTCGCATAGGCGCGGTAAGCCTTGAGGAGCGTCTCCTGAACGAGGTCTTCGGCGTCGGCAGGATTGCGGGCCATGCGCATCGCCGCTGCGAACAGTTGAGGCGCATATTCCATTGCGTCGCGGTCGAAGTTCGCCTGGTCTGCCACGACTGTGACGCTAGCAAGAGGTCGAGGATGAGGGACAACTCGGATGATCACAACGCCCGACGACAGCTCGCCGCGGCGCGCTAGCCTGTCGGTCCCACGCCGGGGTAGCTCAGGGGTAGAGCAACGCACTCGTAATGCGTAGGTCGGGGGTTCAAATCCCCCCCTCGGCTCCAGTGACAACTGTGCAGGGGGATGACCCGCTTGCAACCCCCAAACGCAACCCCGACCCAAACAGTCGTGGACCGGGCGGCTAGGAGTTTCCACCGCGGCGGCGAGTCCCGACCCTTGGCTCAATCCAGGGCGAGGTCGGCGAAGAGATCGGCGAGGAGGAGTTGGGGCCTGAGGTTCGCTTCGAGATCCACCGCCGCGTCCAGGGTGCGCTCGGCT
>JAOUGY010000237.1 GCA_029865445.1 Acidimicrobiia bacterium
AAAGCGCACCGCGCACAGCCCACCGCTCACAGCGGCCCGAGCGAAGCGAGGGCCTTGGATCTCCCCCCTCCCGGCTCCGCCGGACTCCCCCCGCTGGGGGGAGAAACAGAACCCCAACCACCCGCCTCACGGCAGGCGACGGAGGGGGAGAAAGCGCACCGCCCACGGCGCACAGCGGCCCGAGCAAAGCGAGGGCCACCCCCAGCAGGCGGATCAGGTTCCGAACCCGACGGCCGACTTGCCCTCTCTGGCATCGATCTCCACGAAACCGAGTCGCTCGCGAGGGAACCCGACGCGGCGTTGTTTGGCATCCTCGAACCACAACAGATTGCGACCTTCGGAAAACGCTTCCTCCAGCGCCGCTTCGAAAGCTTTCGCATCGTCGATTTCGAACTCGACCACTTTCCCCGTCTCGGCGATCCCGATCCGTACGTTCACGATTCACTCCTGAGCCTTGGCAACGCCATCGTAGACCCCTTCCACGGCTCGACCCGATGCCGTAGCCTCTGACGCCATGGGAGCGAGAGTTCGGGCATTGGCGGGGACCCTCCTGGTGCTGGGTATCCCGGCGCTGGCGATCCGGACACTCCACGGCCTCGCCGGCAAACCATGGTTGAGCATCGACTACAGGGACCCGGGGCGGTGGCTGGCGACCACACCGCTCGCCGACGCTCTCGCCTCACTCGCTCGACTCGGTGCGCTCGCTCTCTCTTATTACCTGCTCATTGCCACTGCCCTGTATCTGCTCGCCGTGGCCTCGGGCCGCCAAACGATCACTCGGGTCCTCCAGCCGTTCGTACCCGGGATCGTCCGCAGTCTTGCCGACAGGATCGTCGCCGGTTCCATCGCCATCGGGACGCTCGCCACGCCGCTCCTGGCGTCGAGCCCACCCCCGCCGCCGACCACCCACGTGATCGGGGACTACCTCCCCGCGGCCAGGGACCGGTTGGCACCGCCCCCGCCCGCACCCTCGTTCGAGGCGCGACCGACCACTGCTCCGGCGACAGAGGTGCCCGCCGCCCCACGGCCGCTCGACTCCACTCCCACAGGCGTGGCTCAGATCCGCCCAGGTGAGGTGACCGTGGAAGAGGGGGACCATCTGTGGGGATTGGCCGAACGCGTCTTGACCGACAGTCTCGGCCGGCGGCCCACCGACCCGGAAGTGGCGCCGTACTGGCGGGAGTTGGTGGAGGTGAACCGGCACCGGCTTCGCAGCGGCGACCCGGACCTCATCTACCCAGGTGAGGTCCTGACGCTCCCCGATCCAGCTCCGTTCATCCCCGGAGGAAGCTGAGCCGAACGCGCCGTTTCGGATTGTCGCCATTGGGGTCGACGATGGTGATCGACTGCCAGGTTCCGAGAGCAAGGCTCCCGGCAATTACCGGGACCGAGATGGCAGGAGCGACGATCGCCGGCATCACATGATCGGCGCCGTGACCGGGCGATCCGTGGCGATGGCGCCAGCGATCGTCTCGGGGGAACAACGTGTCGAGCGAAGCCAACAAGTCGACATCGGAGCCGGCTCCCGTTTCAAAGATCGCCACTCCACAGGTCGCGTGCGGCACGAACACGTGGACGAGGCCATCTCCCCTCCCTGCACAGAAGGCCGCGACCCGCCCGGTGATGTCGAGGACCGCCGGACGATCACCCGTGACAACGTCGATGAGGACCGAGTCCACGCCGGATCAGACGTTGTCGCCGAGGAAGATCTCCGACACCGAGGAATCCATGAAGATCGCCTGGAGGGCCTCCGCGACGATCGGGGCGATCGACAGCACGACCAGCTTGTCGAGCTGGGCGGCGTCCTCTGAAACCGGCAAGGTATTGGTGACGATCACCTCGTCGACGGGAGCGTTCTTGATCCGATCCACGGCCGGTCCGGACAGGATGGCGTGGGTGGCGGCGATACGAACGGAAAGAGCGCCACCTCGCCTCGCCATCTCGGCTGCGTTCACCACGGTCCCGGCGGTGTCGATCATGTCATCGACGATGACCACATGACGGCCGGAGACCTCGCCCGAGATGTCGAGTGCCTCCGAGACGTTGTGATGGTCGGGGTCACGCCGCTTGTAGATGAAGGCGACAGAGGCGTCGAGACGTCGGGCGTACTTCTCGGCCCGCTTCACACCACCGGCATCCGGCGAGACGATGGCGGTCGGACCGTTGATCTGATCCACGAGATAGTCGGTGATGATCGGGATGGCGGTGAGGGCGTCGAAAGGCTTCGGAATGAACCCCTGGAGCTGCCCGGTGTGCAGGTCCACCGACACCAGCCGATCGGCGCCGGCGGTCATGAACAAGTCGCCGACGAGCCGGGCTGTGATCGGTTCGCGGGGCAGGACCTTCTTGTCCTGACGGGAGTACCCGTAGAACGGCATGACCGCGGTGATCCGTCGCGCCGACCCGCGCTTCAGCGCATCGATGATGATGAGCTGTTCCATGATGGCGTCGTTGATCGGGTGACAGTGGCTCTGGATCACGAAGGCGTCGGCGCCCCGGACACTCTCGGCCGGTCGGGCATACGACTCACCATTGGCGAATGTCGACCGCTGAAGATTCCCGAGTCGTACCCCGAGGATATCGGCCACCTCTTCGGCGAGGTCCACATTGGTCCCTCCCGAAAAGAGCATGAGCCGGTTCCGACTGACGATGTCCACTCAGCGCTCCTTGTCGGCATCCTCGTCGCGTTGGGAACGGTAGCGCTCGGCCTTGCGGCTCGCATAACCGGCGATGATCGTTTGGTCGGAACGTTCGATCGCCAGTGCGCCCGCAGGTACGTCCTCGGTGATGACCGAACCCGCACCCGTCACGGCGCCGTCGCCGATGGATACGGGTGCAACGAGCATCGTGTCGGACCCGATGAAGGCCCCCTCGCCGATGTCGGTGCGGTTCTTCTCGAATCCGTCGTAGTTGCAGGTGATGGTCCCCGCCCCCACGTTGGCCCCTCGGCCCACCCGGGCATCCCCCAGATATGACAGGTGAGGAACCTTGGCGTTCTCCTCGACCACGGTGTTCTTCAGTTCGACGAACGACCCGGCCTTGGACCCGGATTCCAGGATGGTCCCAGGTCGCAGCGTGGTGTACGGGCCGACGTCACAGCCGCCACCCACCTGGGCGCCACGGAGCACCGAGTACCACACCCGGGCCCCGGGTCCGATCACGGAGTCGACGGCGAACACGTCCGGCCCCACGACCGCCCCTTCGGATACGATCGTGGAACCCTCCAGGTGACACCCTGGGTACAAGGTGGCACCGCGCTCGACCGTGACCGTCGCATCGATGTAGGTCCGGGCGGGGTCCACGATCGTGACGCCTTCTGCCATGAGGGCGCCCACCATCCGTTCCCTGGCGGCGCGGTTGGCGTCGGCCAATTGGGCAAGCGTGTTGATACCGGCGACCACCGATTCATCGACCACGATGGCGTCCACTCGTTCGCCTCGACCGGCCACCAGGCCCACGACGTCGGTGACGTACAGCTCACCTTGGGCGTTGTCGGGCTCGAGCGACGCCAGGTCTCCGGCCAGTTCGTCGCCGCAGAACAGGTACATGCCGGCATTTATCTCCCGAATGGACCGCTGATCGATATTGGCGTCTCGATCCTCGACGATCCCCAGAACGGTGCCACCGCTGCGCACCACCCGACCGTATCCGGATGGGTCGGCGAGCTCGGCGGACAGCATCACCACACCTGACTCCCAATGGGCATGCCTGTCGACGAGTTGCTGAAGGGCGTCGCCGGTGATGAGCGGGGTATCGCCGGGGACCACCAGGACCCCCTTGCCGGTGCCGTCTCCCAGATGCTCGAGCGCCACCTGGGTGGCGTGGCCGGTACCGCGCCGTTCGTGCTGAATGCAATACTCGACGCCGTCGCCGATCGATTCGACCACCGCCTCGGCGCCGTGCCCGACGACAACGATGGTGGCGTCCGGTTTCGTCGCCTCGACGGCATCGAGAACCCAGGAGAGCATCGGCCGACCCGCAACACGATGCAGCACCTTGGGAAGGTCCGATTTCATCCGGGTGCCGTGGCCTGCGGCGAGGACAACTGCAACGTGACTCATGACACTCCCCTGATCTTGGTCTGACGGCGCCCGCTCGACAGTGGCTGGGGGGACAGGACTCGAACCCGTACTGACGGAACCAAAATCCGTAGTGCTGCCAGTTACACCACCCCCCAAGGTGGCGGCCAACAGCTTACCCCCAGGGGAGACCGCGTCTCTTCTCGCTTTCTCCAGCAGACCATACTTCTTGTCGGTTGCAGAATCGGTTGCAGACGGGATGGTCATGAGCGACAACGGCGAAGTGGGCGACGACGATCCCTACCTTGGACCGTGCCGGATCTGCGGGACGTCAGCACCACCACGACGACAACTGCCAGAACCCCACGCATCCAACGCCACCCGAGTCGACCACCAGCCAGCCTACGCCACGGTGCACCGACGACGCGGCCCATGCCCGGCGGAGAGCAACTGCAAGAGCGACGACGTCAATCCGTACGTGGCGATATGACAGGTCCTCCGCAACTCTTTGGTCGATCGCCTCTGTTCAATGATGCCCGGCAGGGCTGATGATCTGGCCAAGGGGACGCGTTGTGCGTGCACGAGTGAGAGGAGGATGCAATGCGCATCCGAATCGCTGTCCTGCTCTCGTTCCTCGTCGTGATCGGCATGTCGGTCCCGGCGACAGCCGCACCGTACAACTCTCCCCCATGGGGCGAGCCGCAGATCCTCGACGTGGACTTCGACTTCCCGAACCCGTGTTTGGGCGAGGACGAGATGGATCTGTGGTACTTCCACGGACCGATCTACGCCCGTGAGTTCCAGACTCCCGCAGGCAACACGCACTTCCAGAGCATCTGGTGGATAGCGGTATCAACCGCGGCCGGGTTCTCGATGCCTGAGCGGATGATCGGCGTCGACGTTGTGAACGAAGGCACCAATACCTTCCACTACACCGGTACCGGGCTGTACCAGTTGCGAAACGAGGAGGGTCAGCAGCTTCGCGCCCAGATCAAGATCCAGGTGACAGTCGTCGACGGTGAGATCGTCCACGAGAAGGTGGACGGGTGGGACTTCGCCTGCATCGGCAAGGGGTAGCCCCCAGATGACCGCACAGCTGCGTTCTGGACGTCGGGCTGCGGTCTGGTGCCCAGAACGCCGCCCGACCCTGTCCAGCCAATCACACCACTCGGGGCGAGTGCGGTCCACCGTCCGTTCGAACGTTGATACACCGATCCAGGGATCTTGCTAGTTGCCATGAGTCTCCTCTCCGTCATCATTGACGGGAAGAGAGGCGCCTCTCATCCGATTTCGCCGGTTGCAGAATGCCACTGGCCGCTCGCTGGACGAAGTGACCACGAATGACGCTGAGCGTCATGATCGGTCACAACCGCCTGTTCACAGACAGCACCGATCGGACCCAAAATCCGTAGTGCTGCCAGTTACACCACCCCCCAAGGTGGCGGCCAACAGCATACCCCCAGGGGAGACCGCGTCTCTTCCCACCCCGCGAGGAAGGGATGATCGCCCGAAAGCCTCGATGCCCCCTCCGCGCAATCCCTACCAGCCGGGGCAGTCGGTTTCTCAGGGCGTCGCATCGGGGCAGCGGTCAGATGAAGAGCCCTGTGGCACTAGGCACGGACCTGAACGCAATCCAGGCTGGGTACAGCTGGCGACCCGGGGGCGTGCGGCGGTAGCGTGGCGTCCTGGGCGCAGAATGCGGGAGGGCTTCGGCGGGCGAGAAGAAGGGAGGTGCCCATGCGGCACAGATTGTTCTTGCTCGTCCTCGCCAGCTCGCTCGTTGTGGCGGTGACTCCGGGCACGGCGTCGGCCGAGCCGAGGGAGACGACCGGAGAGCGCATCGATCTCCTTGCCGGCGAGCCCAGCGAATACCCTGCCGACACGGAGTTCTTCGTCCTGCACGGGATCTCATCCTCCCCTCCAGGGCAGACCAGGGATGGATTCGGCCGGCACCCCGAAGGACAGCTCTTTGAGCTTGACGTCGATGGCGTGCCGATCGAACCAACGTTCACGGCAACCCAGCCCT
>JAOUGY010000238.1 GCA_029865445.1 Acidimicrobiia bacterium
CGTCGACAACCAGTCCTTCGGGTTGATGGAGAATCGCCACCACGAGCGGCGTCGAGAACGAACCCGACCATGCCCTCCCGACCAGATAGGCACCCCTGCCTCGATAGAAGACGGAATCGATCATGTCGACGCGGTCGACTGCCCTGAGGCCGCCCACCTTCTGCATGCGGGCATCGACTCGTTCCGCCACCACCTTGGCGTCACCGGGCAGATCGACGAACGGCGCGATGAAGTCCGGGGCCAGGAGGATTCGCTCGACCAGTTCGGCGGTGTCCGAGGAAACCTGATAACTCGTGTACACGGGCTCCGGAGGCTCGTAGGGGCCGGAGTCGAAGTCGGGCTCGACGAACTCGATCCTCGGATCGACCCCCACCGTCGAGAAGATCTTGCGGGTCACCGAATTGAAGAACGTCTCTGCGAGCTCCCAGTCGAATCGCTCCTGGATGAGACCGGAATAGACGGCCTTCATGGCGATCCAGATCTCCCGATCCTCTTGCCGGTCGCCGAGCGCCGAGCGCACCGCCGACGTCGTGTCTTCGGCCACCTTCGAGTACAGGTCCAGCCGTTCCACATGATCGGCCGACATCCCTGCCCAGTCCCGGGCCTCGAACCGGAGTTTCGCCCGTCGGGTGATGATCCGGGCGCGATCCGACAAATCCGACCATGCGTCTCGGATCGACCGAGAGGCGATGTTGGCGAGGCGCGAGTCGGACAGGGGGGCCGTCATCGCCATCACGGTAACCCGGCACACGACGAGCAAAACCGGCCGCCTGAAACAATGCGGAAATCAAACCGTCTCAGAAGGGCAACGCCTCTGCAACCGCGGCGAAAAAACCAGCCCATACCTTCCTGGTCTACTCGACACATGGAGAGACCGCATGAGACGAAGGATGGCGACCATCGGGACTTTCGTCCCCGTGGCATTGATCGGCCCGCTGTCGGGCACCGCGTTCGCCCAGGAGCTGACGGTCGAATCGGTGGCCGTGTCGGTCGACACCCTGTGGATCGTGATCGCAGGGATTCTCGTGTTCCTCATGCAAGCCGGATTTGCGCTTGTCGAAGCCGGATTCACCAGAGCAAAGAACACGGCCAACATCGTCATGAAGAACTTCATGGACTTCTCGGTCGGCTCTCTCGTCTACTGGGCGGTCGGCTTCGCTCTCGCCTATGGCGGCACGAGTGTGGGCGGTTTCCTCGCGTACGGCGGTCTCGGAGACTCCTTCTTCCTGTCCGACAGGGCTCAGTCCAGCACCTGGTTCTTCCAGGTCGTCTTTGCCGGCACCGCTGCCACCATCGTGTCGGGGGCGATGGCCGAGCGAACGAAGTTCAGCGCTTACCTGATCTACACACCGTTCATCACCGGCCTCATCTATCCGGTCGTGACCCATTGGGCGTGGAGTGGGGCGGGCTGGCTGACCGACATCGGATTCATCGACTTCGCCGGCTCCGGTCTGGTCCACCTCGTGGGTGGAGTGGCGGCACTCGCCGGCGTCGCGGTCATCGGCCCCCGAATCGGGAAGTATGACGACGAGGGCCAACCACTCCCGATTCCCGGACACAGTCTGATGTTGGGGGCACTCGGCGTGTTCGTCTTGTGGTTCGGGTGGTACGGCTTCAACGGTGGCTCGACCCTCGCAGCCGTCGGCGCCGATTTCTCGAGCGTGATGGTCACCACGACCCTGGCGGCGGCCGCCGGGTCCTTGGCGGCGATGGTCGCGGCGTGGGTGTTCCCCGTGTTCGGTCGACCCGATCCAGGTATGACCCTCAACGGTGCTCTCGCAGGCCTGGTGGGCATCACGGCCGGAACAGCCAATGTTTCGAACTTCGGATCGGTGGTGATCGGGGCTGTCGCGGGTGTGATCGTCGTCTTCTCGATCGTGGCGATCGACCGCCGCCAGATCGATGATCCAGTCGGGGCGATTTCGGTTCACGGAGTGTGCGGACTGTGGGGGCTGATAGCTGTCGGCCTGTTCGAGTCGGTCAATGGAGAAGGGCTGCTCTATGGGGGTGGGCTCCGGCTGCTGGGCGTCCAGATCGTCGGGGGCCTGGCCATCGTGGCCTGGGTCGGATTGACCTCGAGCGTCGTGTTCCGCCTGATTCACCGTACCTTTGGATTGCGCGTGTCGGCTGAGGAGGAGTTGGCAGGCCTCGATCGCATCGAACATGGCACGTCTGCGTACCCGGAGTTCACCGAACAGATCGCCGATCCCCGGATCCTCGACCCGGTGTCGTGACCGGTTGTCCCGATTCCAAGTGTTTGCGTTCGGACTGACCGGCGTTCACCGCACCGAAAAGTAGGGAGGATACGGTGACCGGCATAAGGGCCTTGTTTCTCCCGGTGGCCCGGCGGACCAGCGCCGCCGGAAAAGCCTGGAGGGTCCGCTGCGGGGGAGCGGGCCCTCCGCCGGCGTGCCGGCAGATCGAAATGCGTGCCCGGGGTGGGATTCGAACCCACACGTCCTTGCGGACGGAGGTTTTTAAGACCCCCGCGGCTACCGATTTCGCCACCCGGGCTGGGACAGCGAGTGTAGATCAGAGCGCTGCGACGACTCCGTCCAACAAGTCGTGTTCGGAGACGGTCACCCCTGTGCACCCGAGATGCCGCATCACCTCCCTCGCCACCACGGCCCCGCCCAGGATCACAGGTGCCCGGGCTGGATCGAGTGAGGGTATCGCCTCGGTCTCTTCGATCGTGTGGGCGGCAAGCCATCCGACGGCGTGATCGATGGCCGGGCGTGCGAGGGTCGAACCGTGCACGCGGTTCCGGTCGTATTCGGGCAGGTTTGCGGCCATGGCGGCAAGACTCGTCCACGTGCCGGCCACCCCGATCACCGCCGCTTCCGGAACGGCCAGACCCTCGAACAACTGGGCCACATGACGGCTGGCGATCTCGAGGATCTCGAAAGGAACAGGCCGCATCCCCAACATCCGATCGGTCAGCCTCACCGACCCGATATCGACCGAAACGCCCTCCACGCCGGAGTCTCCAGTCCACACGAACTCGGTGGAGCCACCGCCGATGTCCACCACGACGAACGACCCCGACCGGCCGAGTGTGGCGCCGCGGTACGAGAGTTCGGCCTCCTCGGTTCCGGGTATCACCTCGGGCCGGATTCCGAGGGCCTGCTCCGCCCGATCGAGAAACTCGTCCCGGTTGGAAGCGTCCCGACTGGCCGAGGTTGCCACGGCGCGGGCAACGGCGACGCCTTTGTCGGCCATCTCGCGGCCGAACTCGGAGAGGGCCTCCACCGTCCGGGCGATCGCGTCCTCGGAAAGTGCGCCGGACGAATCGAGTCCCCTGCCGAGCCCTGTCACGCGGACCCACCGACCCGCCTCCGACCCGTCGTCGGCGACGATCAGCAGCCGCATCGAATTCGTCCCTATGTCCACCGCTGCCTTCATCCCGGTCCCTCTCATCGCGGTTCAACCCAACGCGGGTTCCTCGCATCGCCCTCCACACAGGGAAGCGTGCAGTCCAGCGGTTCGACAAACGGAGCCACGGCCGCACCGACGAGATTGTCGTTGCCCGCGGCGTGGTCCGCGTAATGGGCGTGCAGGCACTTGACCCCCGCACGGGATCCGGCGACTCCGCCTGCGGGCCGCCTGCCCTGGGGGGCGGGGGTGACTTCATCCCGTTGCCGGGCGTACCGGATGTGTGCCTCATCCATCCTCTGGCGCCGTTCCGGCTCTGCATCGAGCCACGCCTCCATACGGCGAACGCCACCGACCGATTCGATCCGGCCCACCCGGATCACAGCGAGGGGGCAGGTCAGCCAGAAGCGTGTGGGGAACGGGGTCCCATCGTCGAGGACCGGGGGTACCGCCACAACCACCGGCAATCCGAGCGGACAGGACGCCACCGGTTCGCTCTCGGCCCGGATCGGTCGCCCGATCTGAGCTTCGATGATCTGGCGGCTCACCCGCTCGTGACGAGGTCGCGACCGGTCACGAAATCCCACATTCGCGCGAAGAAGCTCCGCGACTCCGCCACCGGCTCTTCGACCGCAACTGGTGCGGCCCCTTCGGATGTGTCCATCCGGCCGGGCGTCGGGTCCATCGCCACGAACGCCTTCTCTCCGGGACGAACATATCCGAGTTCCTCCCGAGCCAGCCGCTCCACCTCGGCCGGTGTCTGCAGCGCCTCCACCTTGGCGGCGAGCACCTCGTTGTTCGACACCAGGGCGTCGAGGTCCGCCTGAGTGGCGGCGATCTCCTGGCGTTGCGCGAGGATCTGACGCAACGGCAACACGTTGGTCGTGAGGGCCAGCGCCACCAGGAGCAGAGCCGCCGGGGCGAGTATCACCAGAGGTCTGCGTACGAGGGTCACGCCCCGCCTCCGAAAGGCTGCCAGCCGGCGAACCGGGCCTGATCACCCAGGAGCTCCTCGATCCTGAGCAATTGGTTGTATTTGGCGGTTCGCTCGCCCCGAGCCGGGGCCCCGGTCTTGATCTGACCGGCGTTGGTGGCGACTGCCAAGTGCGAGATGAACGAATCCTCGGTCTCACCCGACCGGTGGCTCACCATGCGTCCGTACCGAGCGCGCTCGGCCGTCTCCATCGCATGAAGGGTCTCCGAAAGCGATCCGATCTGGTTGACCTTGATGAGGATGGCGTTGGCGGCGCCTTCGGCAATGCCTCGTTCCAGGATTGCCTGGTTGGTGACGAAGAGGTCGTCGCCGACCAGCTGGACTCTCCCTCCCAGCCGTTTGGTAAGCAGTTTCCAACCGTCCCAGTCGTCCTCGGCCATCCCGTCTTCGATGGAGACCAGAGGGAACTGCTCCACGAGTTCGGCCAGGAAATCGACCATCTCGGCGGAGGAGAGGGTGCGGCCCTCTCCATCGAGTTTGTACTCGCCTTCGCGGAAGAACTCGGTCGAAGCCACATCGAGCGCCAGGCAGACCTCTTTGCCGAGCTTGTACCCGGCGGCCTCGATGGCCTCCGACAACAACTCCAGTGCGGCGCGGTTGGTGGGCAGGTTGGGAGCGAACCCGCCCTCGTCGCCCACGTTGGTGGTCAAACCCCGGCCGGCCAGAACCTTCTTCAAGACGTGGTAAATCTCGACCCCGGCCTGGAGGGCCTCCCGGAATGAGGCGAACCCGCCCGGCACCAGCATGAACTCCTGGATGTCGACCGAGTTGGCGGCGTGGGCGCCACCGTTGAGGACGTTCAGGCACGGCACGGGCAGAACCCGGGCGCTCGGACCGCCCAGGTATTTGAAGAGCGGCATGCCGACTTGCGCCGACGCTGCGCGGGCGACCGCCAGCGACACGGCGAGAATGGCGTTCGCCCCCAGCTTGGACTTGGTGGCGGTGCCATCGAGGTCGAGCATGACCTGATCGATCCGCTCCTGGTTGGTGGCGTCGATGCCGATCAGGGCAGGAGCGATGGCGGTGTGGACGTTGTCGACGGCCCGCAATACCCCTCTACCGCCGTAGCGGTCTCCGCCGTCACGAAGCTCGTGGGCTTCGTGTGCCCCCGTTGAAGCCCCGGAAGGAACCGCCGCCCTCCCGAAGCCTCCGCCAGCAAGGAGCACTTCGGCTTCGACGGTCGGATTACCGCGGCTGTCGAGGATCTCACGGGCCCGGATGTCAGCGATCTGCGTGGACAGGCGAGCCCTCCTTGTTCAAGTGTGGCTTGAGCCTAGACCACTCCCCGCGCTGTCCCGCGCATTCGGATCAGGGCCGGCCGTCATGAGTCCTTGGCACGCTCCCACAGCGCGTCCAGCTCGCCGAGCGACAACCCGTCGAGATCAGCCATCGACTCCATCGCTCGAAACCGCTCCTCGAACCGCTGAACCGCCGATCGTGCCGCGATTTCCGGATCGACATCCAGATGCCGGGCCACGTTCACGATGGAGAACAGGACGTCCCCCATTTCGTGTGTCGCAGAGGTCGGGTCGCCGAGCACTGCAGCCAGCTCCGAAACCTCTTCACCGAGTTTGGCCATGACCGCATCCACGGCGTCCCAGTCGAACCCGATCCGCTTGGCGCGGCGCTGAACCTCGGCCGCCCGTTGCAGCGCG
>JAOUGY010000239.1 GCA_029865445.1 Acidimicrobiia bacterium
CGACGGTCGCCTGGTCGTCGGCCATCAGGGGACCCACCCGGGCTTTCACTCGCAGTTCCTGATCGCCCCAGATGGCGAGATTGGGGCGATGGCGTTCACCAATGGCGCCCATCAGGCGGACTTCTGGCTCCCGGCGTTCGTCACGGGCCTCCTGCGGCGTGGACTCGGAGCCTCCGAGCATCCCCGCAGGACACGGCAACGTCCAGAAATCTGGCCGGACGTGTGCGGCTGGTACCGGCTCACTGCCCGGCTGACCGACGTCCGCCTGCGCGCCATGATGGGGTTCGGCGCAGAGGTGTTCGTCAAGGGCGGGCGTCTGATGTTCCGTTTCCTCTCCCCCGTTCCGGCGTTGGCGGCGGGATTCGCGCTCGAGGCGGAGGACGCGGCGGACCCGTATTCGTTACGGCTGGACCTCAGCGAACACGGACTCGACCCCATCAAGATCGTGTTCAGTCAGGATCACACGGGAGCGACCGATCGTCTCCACCTCGATGTGATGACGTTGACACTCCCGAAACAGCCGGATCGGTTGAATCCCCGACGATGGGTGACGGGCGTGGTCACCGGCGTGACGGCCGCCACCGCCACCCGGATGGTGCGATCGGCCCGTACGCACCGATGTCGCTGACATAGGTGCACGAGTGTCTCCGACGCGCTGGAGGTCCGCCCACATCGGATGGGACTGTCAGAACGGGACACCCACAGCGTCGCACAGGAACTTCATGTAGGCGGATGCCCGCTTGCAGTTGCCCGCGAACTCGTCCATCAAGGTATCCGACGTGATCGTCTTCTGGGTGAGGCGAGCCGTGGCGATGAAATCCTTGCGTTTCAGGTCCTCGATCAACGGATGGTCCTCCGGGAACCCCTTGGGCGGGCGCACCAGCGACTCACCCTCCACATCGAAGACGTCCTTGAATCGGGCACTGTGAGCGGCCCGCTTCCACGCAGCGCGGTTCTCGTCGATGTGACCTCGGATGGCATACGCAACCGGCGTATGAGGTCGCCACAGCCCGACGCCCATGAAGCAACCACCGGGTTCGATGTGCAGATAGAACCCGGGAGCGTGAACATCTTTGGCCGCCTCGTGGCGGAAGTGCATCCCCGTGTTCGTCTTGTACGGAGTCTTGTCCTCACCGAATCGGGTGTCCCGCTGAATCCGAAACAGCGAACCACCGACCTTCGACGGATCGGCCACGAAGTGGGGGGAGATCCGGCCGAGCGGTTTCGCAACGTCCGCGATGAAGCGGAGAGCCGGCTCGCGGACATGAGCCTCGTACACGGCTTGGTTCGCCTTGAACCACTCGCGTTCGTTGTTGACCTCGAGGTCTGACAGGAACTTGAACAATCTCGGAGTGAAATACCGCATGCCATCAACCATATCCAAAGGGTGTGACAGGACTCGGAAAGGAGGCGATCACCGGGTCACGGCCTCCAGAACGATCACGCCAGGTCGAGGTAGCGGGCCTCTTCGATCCCGTCGAGCCGGCGCAACCCCTCCACCTGGTCGTCGGTCAGGGGCTGGTCCACGTTCAGCCCCATCATCGCCGCCTCACCGGTGACCCGGGATCGACCAACGACCATGTTGGCGATGTTCACGCGGAGGTCACCCAGATAGGTCCCCACCCGTCCGATCACACCCGGCGTGTCCGAGTTACGGACGATCAAGACATGATCCGAGAACGGCAGCTCCACGTCGTGGCCGAGGATCTCGACCAGCAGCGCACCCTTTTTTCCGATTGTGCCCGCCAGCGACACCGAGTCGTCATCCGAGCCGATCCTCAGGCACGACACGTACTCGTCGGATTCCTCAGAGGACTCGAGGTCCACGATCAGTCCCCGCTGATCGGCGATCGAGGGCGCATTCACATACGAAACCGGTTCGGTCGAGGAGCCGGCCAATGCTCCCTTCAACAGAGCGAGCTTCAGTGGACGAAGCTCCTCGCCGGCGATGCGCCCCTCGGCTCGGAGCACCACCCGCCCTGCCATGCCGCCCGCCACACCCACATACGCGCGACCCAGTTGCTCGGCGAGCGGGAGAAAGGTCTGGACGTCCTCGCTGACCTCTCGCCCGATGTCGATGTTCACCGCCGATAACACGAGTTCGTCGCGCAGGGCGGCGGCCACTGCCTCGGCCGTGTCGATTCCCGCCTTGTCCTGCGCTTCGGCAGTCGAGGCACCGAGATGTGGCGTGACAACCACCTGGGGCAAACCGAACAACGGGCTGTCCGTGGTCGGCTCGACTGCGAACACATCGATGGCGGCCCCACCTACCCGACCGGAGCGAATCGCTTCCGCGAGTGCGCCCTCATCGATGATCCCGCCCCGGGAGGTGTTCACGATGCGGACCCCGGGTTTGACCCTGGCGAGCGTGTCCTTGTTGAACAGATCTTCCGTGTCCTTGGTCTTCGGCAGGTGAATGGTGATGAAGTCCGCCTCGGGTACGAGATCTTCGAACGAGACCATCTCCACGCCGAGTCGGCGACCCCGTTCCTGCGAGACGAACGGGTCGTAGGCGATAACGCGCATCCCGAAGGCGAGGCACCTTTGGGTGACCAGTGTGCCGATCTTGCCCAGGCCGACAACACCGAGCGTCTTTCCGTGAAGCTCAACGCCCTGGAAGCTCTTGCGGTCCCAATCGCCCGTCACCAACTTGGCGTGAGCCTGGGGAACCGACCGAGCCTGGGCCAACAACAGGGCCATGGTGTGTTCGGCGGCCGAGAGCGTGTTGGCATGGGGGGCATTGACCACGAGCACACCCCGGGCCGTGGCGACCTCGAGGTCGATGTTGTCGACACCGATCCCCGCCCGCCCCACCACCCGCAACTCCGGTGCGCCGGCCAGCATTTCTGCGTCGACCATGGTCGCCGAGCGAACGATCAGGCCTGCGGCATCCGACACTCTGACCAAGAGCTCAGCACGGTCGAGACCGACCGCGAGATCGACATCACACGACATTGCGAGGGCGTCGATTCCGGACTGCGCGATGGTCTCTGCCACCACGACCTTTGGTTTCACGGTTTGTCTCCAGGTAGGCCGGAACACATTCTCGTGAATCGGCGGACGGCCCACAAAGCGACGATACGCTGAGGACGAGCACGAGAGGAGCCGTTCAGTGACGTGGAATCCGAGGCACGTGTTGGCTGCAGTCGATGGCTCTGCCCAGAGCGTGTCGGCCGCACAGACCGCCGTTGAAATCGCCAAAGCTGCGGATGGTCGAGTGACGTTGATCACGGTGGTTCGCCCCCCTGAGGGCTGGTGGGGCCTCGAGGGTGCGCCACCCACCCCGGAGGCGATGGCGGAAGCGATGGCTGCGGGTCGGCGCGAGCTGAATGAGGTGGTCACGGGCCTCGACGCCGGCGGACTCGAAATCGAAACCGCTGAGGAGTTCGGCGACCCGGCGTCGACGATCGTGGCGTTCGCAGAGGAACACGCCGTCGACCTCGTCGTGGTTGGACGGCGCGGGGCGGGTCTCGTGGAGCGCATGATGCTGGGGTCGGTGGCCGACCGATTGGCGCATCATGCACCGTGCCCGGTGATGATCGTTCCCTGATCCCTCGTCGGCGGGCAGTCCGTCATACTTGGCGTGATGCAGGAACAGGAATGGTCACCGCGGGGCGGACCGCGTCACGGCCGACACGTTCGACCGGCTTGACGCACTCAGCCGCCCTCTCGCCGAGCGAGTGTTGAAGCGCGCAATCGAACTGCACCACGAGGACACGAACGGTCCCGACACGCTGTCCAAGCGCCAGCTCGACGAGATAGCGGCCGAACTCGGGATCGAGGCCCACTACATCGAATCGGCGCTGATCGCCGAACTCGAGACATCGATGGATTCACCGACCGCCGATCTCACCGAGCGGATCCTGGCCCAAAGCGCATAACCGGCGGAAGGATCGTCGATGGGGACCCCGAAGAGGTGGAGCGCTGGATCATCACCTGGCTCCGGGGCCACGAAGGGTTCGCTCCGCGGTCGAAGACAGGTAGCGGATACCGCTGGGAACGCGACGACCATTGGGCCACCAAAGTGCGCATCGCCCTTTCACCATCCGGAGGCGGGGGCTTGCAGGGGATGCGGACCGTGACCCATCGCCGAACCGACATCGGGGACGCGCACCAATTGGTGGAGTTGGACATCGATGCAGCTCTCATCTCCACCGTCGCCAAGGGAATCGCCGGCGGTGCAATCGGGTTGGGCACGGTGGGTGGGATCGCCGCAGCGTTGGGCACCGGTGACGCAGCGACGTTCTTGGCTGCGTTCTTGCCCACGGTGGCGGTGGGGCTGAGCGCCGCGATCATCACGGCCAAATCGTGGGCCGGGACCCTCCGCCGCGGCCTCGATCGGGCACTCGATGCGATCACGTCCCCGGAGCTTCACGCGATACGCAGGCGTACCGGCGTACTGGGCGACATCAGCAAGGCCATAGAGACCCTGTTCCGCTGAGTGGACCCCAGCTGGGGACTGACTGCTACCGTCCCCGGCGGGACTCGGAGACATCATGCGGATTTCCATCAAGCACGCCCTCATGGCGGCCATAGTCGGCGTCGTGGCGGTCACCGTGACCGTCATGCTCGTGACGTCGCACGTCACTGCGGAGCACGCGCTCGTCGACCAGATGCGCACCATCGTTGCCGACGACGCCCACGAAGCGGCGCAGCGGACGCGAGCATTGCTCAACACTCCCGAGTCTGCGGCTCGCGTTGCGGCTTCGCTCTTCTCGCGTGGCTCCCTGACGCCGGACGACGTGCCTGCGATCGAGCAGCACTTCCGTTCCATCCTCGACGAGCTGTCACAGGTGGCCGGCGTCTACGTGGGCACCAGTGATGGCGGATTCGTGTACGTGAGTCGAGCCACCGAAGTCGACGGTGCGGCCACCCGCACGAAGGTGATCGACGTGACCGGCCCGCGCTCCACGACCCTCACGTGGTACTCCGAAAACGGTGCGGTGGTCGCGGCCGAAAGCGACCCCGCCGATACGTTCGACCCGAGGACCCGGCCGTGGTACGAGGTCGGGATGAGCCCGGATTCTTCGTGGACCGAGCCCTACGTCTTCTTCACCTCGCAGCGCCCCGGGATCAGTACGGCGTCGGCATTCGTTGTCGATGGCGTTCAGGTGGGCGTTGTCGGTCTCGACGTGGAGCTGGCTGGAATCTCGCACTTCCTCGCCGACCTGAAGACCAGTCCCAACTCGTCGGCGATCATCCTCAACCGCGACATGACTGTCGTCGCCCATCCGACTTTTGACGTGGTGACGACCGACGGTGCCGACGAGGTGCGGTACCTCACGCTTTCGGAGATCGGTGACCCGCTCGCCGAGCAAGCGTTCGGTTCCCCGAGGGGCGGTACGCTCACCGGCTACGCCGAGGCGATGCCCGTCGTGTTCGATCTCGACGGCGCGCCACACCAGGGGTATATCACCCCCCTCGGCAAACCCGACCTGCCATGGGTCATATCCGTCAGCGCACCACAGTCCGATTACCTGGGCCTGGTGGAGAGAGGGCAGAGAACCAACCTGCAACTGGCCGTGTTGATCGGGCTGGCTGCGCTCGTTGCCGCCTATCTGCTCGCATCGGCCCTCTCCCGCCCCATACGTGCCCTGGCCGAACGAGCCCGAGCGGTCACGCGGGGATCAACCGAGCTGGAGGCCGTGTCCACCAGATTCCGAGAGATCGACGACACAGTCGCCGCATTGCAGAGCGCCTATGGCGAGTTCGATCGGCGCGTGGTGGACCGGACCGTCGCACTGGCTGAAGAGGTGACGGTGCGGAAAGCAGCCGAGGAACGGGCTCTGGCAGCGAGCCGGGCCAAGTCGGATTTTCTGGCCTCGGTGACACACGAGCTCCGCACGCCGCTCACCGGAATCGTCGGGTTCGCCGAACTCCTCGAGTCACACTCGGACCGGCTCTCCGAGGCGGAGCGCCGCGAGAACCTGGGCGTGATCCGGGAGAGTGGACGGTATCTCCTGGAGCTGATCAACGAGCTGCTCGACCTGGCCC